>JAFEEJ010000232.1 GCA_018241145.1 Pseudomonadota bacterium
GAACTGGTTCCTGCGGTCGTTGGGCAGGAAGCCATAGGAATTCTGCATCCTGAGCGGGAAATCCCACGCGGTCGTGATCGATTCGTACGATCCGCTCTGCTGGGAATAGGTGCTGACCGGGCCTTCCGTGTTGCCGATCGTCTGCGACCACACGTAATCGAACTTGGCGAACCACTTGCCGTCCCACTCGTGCGACAGCGACAGGTCCACCGAGTAGTAACGGCGCGTCGGCCCCTTCGGAAAGCCCTGGTCGGCCGCACTGAGCGTGACGGGAACAAGGCTGCCGTCCGGCGCCTTCATCAGGAGATTCTGGGTCACGCCCGGATTGATCAGGACCAGGCTTTGCGCGTACCTCGGGCATTCATCCGGCGTCATCCAGTCATAGCCCTGCGCCACGCCCGCCGCGCATTCGATCTGCTCGTCGTCGAAGTCGTCGATGATGCGGCTCATTTTCTGGAACGTGCCGGTCGCACCGAACACCCAACTGGTACCCAGCATCTGGAATTGCTGCTGCATGCCCAGTACGAAGTTGTCGGAAAATTCGGCCTTGATGTTCTGGGAGGCGGCGACGCGCGGATCCTTCGGCTGGCCGTATTCGCTGTCGATCGACACGCCGGTCGACGGATTCTGCGGCAGCGGCGTGAGGCCGGTCGGCTCGCCGGTCGCCGGGTCGATTCCCGTGTAGGTGTAGTACACGCCGTAATTCTTCACGGGAGAGGCGATCGACAGCGCCACCTGCGTCGGCAGCGCCAGGTAATAGCGGCCGGCGTTGCCGAAAAGCTTCAGGGTGGAATCGCCGTGCACGTCCCAGCTGAAACCGAGCCGCGGCGCCCATTGCGGCTTGGTCAACCGGATGTAGGGCACGCCCTCCGCGTTGTAGTTGACGAACTGATCGTCGCGCAGGCCAAGGTTCAGCAGCAGGTTGGGCGTCGCCTGCCAGTTGTCCATCACGTAACCCGCGCGTTGCGCGACGCGCACGCTGGCGTCGCTGTAGTCGACGTGCTGCTGCACGTAGTAGCAAGTGCCGCTCGAATCACAGTGGTTGGACGGAACGGGGCCGACATAGGGCGGCGCGTTGGGGTCGGGATTGTTGGGATCGATGACGAGGACGGGCGTGCCGGCATCGGCGGTTCCATAGATCCATTGATACCCCGGACCGGTATCCGAGAAGCCGTCGTTCAAATCCCACGAATTGATGTTGTCGATGCCGATCTGGAAGTCGTGGGTATGCCACTTGTAATCGAGATTCAGGCGGTAGTTCATCACCGATTCGCGGTGACTGGGGTTTGCGAACGTCGAGTTCTGCTGCGAATTGAATATGCCGTTGCTGCCGGGCGGAAGAAACGCCGGGTCCTGATAGGAAGGGCTTGCGATGTGCGGCAGCGTGGGATCGTAACCCGGCCATACCGGCTGGTCGGTGTAGTACTCGCCGTGCATCTTTCCGAGCATCGCGTTCAGCGTCAGATTGTCGGTCAGATACGACGTGTAGTTGGCCACCCACATCCTGAAGGCGGTCTTGCTGGTCTGGTTGAGGCTGGAAAACGCGCCGGTCTGCAGGGTGTCGTAGTCGAAGTCGTAATTGGTGCCCCACGTCTTGCTCTCGTTCTGCAAGCCCGTCACGGTCAGCACGTTGCTGTCATTGATGTTCCAGTCCACCTTGGCGTACAGCTTCGGGTTGTGCGTCTTGTAGGTGGTGGTGAACGCATTGCTGACGCTGCCCATGTAGGTGCCGCTCTGGTTGTCCTGTTCGACGCCCAGGAAGAAAAACAACTTGTCCGGAACGATCGGGCCGCTGACATAGGCGTCGTAGATGTTTTCCATCGAGGTCTGGGCCTTGCGGTAATGCTGCAGGTCGCCGGGCTGCTCGCCGGGATCCGTGACCAGCGGATTGGCGAAGTAGTAGTTGACGGGATCCGACTGCCAGCTTGCCGGCTGCCACAAGGCGCGCGCGCCGAAGTGCCACTCGTTGGAACCGCTCTTGCCGATCTGGTTGATCACCCCGCCGATCGAACGGCCGTAGCGGGCGTCGTAACCGCTGATGAAGGTCTGCTGCTGCTCGATGGCGCCGTAAGGCAGGCTGATGCCGCCCTGGTTGTTGAGCGCTTCGGTGGTGTTCATGCCGTCGACGTAGTAGGCGTTCTCGGCGGTCGATGCGCCGCCGAACACGTTGATCGGCGTGCCCAGCGGGCCGCCGGCCAGCTCGGGCGAGCCCATGCCGACGCCCGGCGCCAGCATGGCGATGTCCTCCGCGGTGCGCTGCAACGGCAACTGCTGCAACTGCTTGGCCGTGATCGTGGTGACCTGGTTGGTGGTGGTCACGTCGATCGGCATCCGCTTCCCGGTGACATTGATCGCGGCCAGCGTGGTCGCATTCGTCGTTTCCGGCGCGACGAAATCCACCGCGACCGCGCCTGCCGCCACGGGGCTGATCCCGCTGCGCGACTGCACCACCTGTCCGTTCTGCAGCAATGACACGGTATAGGTGCCGACGGGCAGCGTGATCGAATATTGCCCGGACGAGCCGACCGCGATCGTGCGGTTGAAGCCCGCGCCGCCGGTGATCTGGATGCTTTCGTTCGCCGCGACCGGGACACGGCCATAGATCGTGCCGTTGACGGCCTGCGCGAATGCACCGCTGCCGCAGGCCAGCGCGATCGAGCTGCCGATGGCCAATGCCAGCGCCTTGCGCCGGACGACGTGGTTGCGATGTGTGCGCGTTGTGCGGTGATGGGTGCTCATGTCGGTCCCCGCTCGGAGTGAGGTCAGGTTCGTTTCATTGCTGCGCGGGCGGCGGCAGGATTTGCCACCCGAAGTCGTAATCCCACTGGTCGAAATACAGGTTGCCGCCGCGCCATTCGGCTTCGCCGCGCTGGTTGTCGACGGTGTCGGAACGGAAATGCGCCTTGGCCGGCGTCAACGCGGTGCCGTAGTCGTCGTTGAAGGCGATGCGGTAACCGTCCAGCCCGCCGAGATAGAAACCCGCGACCTTCGGGTCGGCGTTGTCCAGATGCCCGAAGGTGACATCCATCGGCAGCCAGCCGTACGGCGCGATGTACAGCCAGGCCCAGTCGTGCAGGTCCCGGTAGTTGCCGGGCGAGAAGATCATCCCCGACTGCCAGCGCGCCGGGATGCCGTTCATGCGCAGCAGCGTCATCAGCAACAGCGTCTGCTGGCCGCAATCGGCGTGGCCCGCGTGCAGCGCGGCATCGCTGATGTCGGTGATGGTCGAATACTCGCGCGCGCCGGCCCACGGGATCGCATCCACCGCCGCGTACAACTTCTGCGCGATCCGCCATGGATTTTTCTCGTCGCCCACGATCTGTTGCGAGAACAACCGCAAGGGTTCGGTGAACACGATGTGCGGCGGCCGCTCGGAAACGTAGGGCGCCAGTTCCGGCGTGACCTTCGCGGCGACCACTTTCCCCGGATCGACGCTCTGGTAGCGCGCGGAGATCGTCACTTCGTAGGTGATCGAAAATTCCGTCGGCTTGCCGGCGGCCGCCGGTTGTTGCAGGAACACCGTGCGCTGCATTGCCGACTCCGGCGCGATCTCGTGCGCCGCGGGAACACTCGCAACGAAACGGATGTCTTCCTGCTGGCCGGGAATCGCGCGCGGATACGGAATCCAGGCCTTCACCGTTTCTCCCGCGGGCACCGCATCCGGTTTGACGGTCAGCGACTGGGTGACGCGCACGCGTTGCGCGTCGACGCTGTTGCGGTGCGTGGCGAGCACATCGCGGATCACCCGGGCGTGATAGGAACTTGCGGTTTGCAGCGGGCTGTCGTCGAAGGGCTGCGGATGCGCGCGGCGCGCACGCGCTTCGGCGCTGAGGCGGAACAGGTTGCCGGCCGCGCCGTCGAAATACCGCGTGCGGCCGTCGATCATGCGATGCTCGATGTAACCACGCGCATCCCAGTATGCGAATTCGTCGTCGGTCAGGTCGGGGATCTGCTTGCGG
>JAFEEJ010000233.1 GCA_018241145.1 Pseudomonadota bacterium
GCCGTTCTCATGCCCGCGCGCAATGGTTTTGGCGACTTTTGCCGAAACAAAAGTCGCCCGCTCGCGGCAGCGAGCGGGACCAGGACACTCTGGTGGTAGCGCTAGTGGATGCCTGCCCCGGCCTTCGCCGGGGCAGGCCCTGCCTGGCATGAGGAGTAGATGAGGTCGAAAATCGCGCAGCGAACGAAGTCAAAGCGCCTTTGTCCTTCGACTTCGCGCCTTCGGCGCTGCGCTCAGGACGAACGGATGTTCAAGCCGGGCGATTGCCCAACAGTCAGCGCTTCACCGCTGCGTGTGCAGCGGGCACCGGATGCGCCAGCGCCAGCCCCTTCAACACGTGCAGCGCTTCCGACAGCGCGTAATCCGAAACCGCGAGTTGGCCGGCGGCGGTCGCTGCCGCGGTGCCGTCGTCGACCGGCGCGTTGCCGAGCAGGTGGTTCGGCAGGTCGCTTTCGTGTTCGTCGTCGTCGTCGAGGCCGGGCTGCGTGGTCACGCTGAGGTTGCCGAGAGCGATGTCGGGCGTGATGCCGGTGGCCTGGATCGAGGTGCCGTCGGGCGTGTAGTAGCGCGCGGTGGTGAGCTTGACCGCGTCGTCGTCGGACAGCGGCAGGATGGTCTGCACCGAGCCTTTGCCGAAGGTGCGCTGGCCCATCAGCAGCGCGCGGTGGTCGTCCTTCAATGCGCCGGCGACGATCTCCGCGGCGGATGCGGTGCCGTTGTCCACCAGCACCACCATCGGCGCGCCATTCAGCAGGTCGCCGGGCGTGGCGGTGAAATCGAGGTCGGCCTGCTTCAGGCGGCCCTTGGTCGTGACGATGGTGCCCGAATCGAGGAAGGCGTCGCTGACGCCGACCGCGGCCGTGAGCAGGCCGCCAGGATTGGAGCGCAGGTCCAGCACCGCGCCGCGTAGCGGGCCGTGCTGCTTCTGCAATTTTTCCAGCGCGCGGTCCAGATCGTTCGCGGTGTCCTGCTGGAACTGGCTGATGCGCAGGTAGGCGTAGCCCGGCTCGAGCATGCGCGCGCTGACGCTGGCGACACGGATGCGTTCGCGCACCAGCGGGATCGTGACCGGCGACTTGGCGTCGGCGTGCAGGATGCCGAGCGTGATCTTGCTGCCCGGCGGCCCGCGCAATTGCTTGAGCGCGGCGTCGAGCGCGTCGGGTTGCACGGTCTTGCCGTCGATCGACACGATCACGTCGCCCGGCTTGATGCCTGCGCGCGCGGCCGGCGTGTCGTCGATCGGCGTGACGATGCGCAACTGGTCGTTCAATTGCGCGACTTCGACACCCAGCCCGGAATACGCGCCGGTGGTGTCTTCGGTGAGGTCCTTGAGGTCGCTCTGGTCGAGGAACGCGCTGTGCGGGTCCAGCCCGGACAGCAGGCCGCGGATGGCGGCGCGCATGAGGGTCTTGTCGTCCACCTTGTCCACGTAGGCCCGCTTCACCATCGAATAGACCTGGGTAAAGGTGCGGATGTCCGCAAGATCCGGCGTGTCGTTCGAAACGCTGGAAGCCGAAGCCGGCGCGGACGACGACGAGGCCGGCACGGGCGCGGGCGCCGGCGGCGCGGCAAGGGCGATGCCGCTGCACGTCAGCAGCAGGGCGGGGAACAGGCGGGAGATGGACATGGGGCGGGAAAGCGATGGTACGTGGTGCGGATTATGCGCCAGCCGCGTGCAAAAGACGTTGTGCGGTTCGACACGGCGCCGGAAACGCGCAGGCGTCCCGGAAGCGCGGCGTCAGTGCGACGGCTTCAGCCAGCCGCGCGGATCGACCGGCTTGCCGTCCTTGCGCAACTCGAAATAGGCGCCGGCCTGCCCCTGCGCCTGCCCGGTCTTGGCGATCACCTGTCCGGGCTTGACCCAGTCGCCGGCGCCCACCAGCGCGGCTTCGTTGTTGCCGTACAGGGTCATCCAGCCGTTGCCGTGGTCCACGATCACCAGGATGCCGTAGCCGCGCATGTAATCGGCCCACGCCACCCTGCCGTAGGCGACCGCGTGCACGGCCGCGCCCGGCGCGGCGTCGAACACGAGCCCGCGCGCCTGCAAGCCGCTGCCGGCGTGCGCGCGGCCGTCGGCTGGCCAGGGCAGACGGCCGCGCAACTGGTCGAAGGGAGTTTCGCCGCCCAGTTGCCGGGGGATGTCGGCGAATACGTCCTTCAGTTTTTCCAGCAGCTGGTTCAGGTCCTGCTGTTGCCGTTGCAGCTCAGCCAGTTGATCCTTCTGCTGCGTGAGTTGCGCTTCGTTCCGCGCCAGCAATTGCCGTTGCGCGTCGCGGGCCTGCTGCAGCGCCTGCTCGCGCGCGGAGCGTTCGGTGCGTTGTTGTTGCAGCGCGGCCTGGTCGGCTTCGATGCCGTGCTGCAGCTGTTCGAGCCGCGCAAGATCGCCCAGCAGCGCGCGGATGCGCTGCACGCGGTCGCGCTGGAAGTAGCGGGAATACGCCAACGCGCGGGAAATGCGCGCGATGTCCTCGTCGCCCAGCAGCAGCGACAGGTCGCCGCCGCGGTTCAGCGCATACGCCGCGCGCAGCAGTTCGGCCAGCGCCTCGCGCTGCCCCGCCAGCTTGTCCTGCAAGCCCGCGCGTCCCTGTTGCAGCTGCGCGAGCGCGGAGGATTTCTGCGCGATCGCGTCGTCGGTTTCGCTGAGCGCCTTCGAGGCGTCGTTCAATTGTTTGGCCTGGTCGGCCAGCGCGGCGGCGAGGCTGTCGTGCTGCGAGGCCGTGGCCTGCTGCTGTTGCGCGATCTGCGCGATCTGCACGCGCACGGCATCGAGCTTCTGTTGCGCCTGTTCCTGCTGCGCCTTGCGTTGCGCATCGTCCTGCGCGTGCGCGGTGCCCGCCGCGAAGACGGCGGACAAGGCGAGCACGACGAAGCCCAGGCTGCGCGAAACGCGTCGATCCATCGCGACAGTGTAGCCACGGCGGCGATGCGCGCGCCGCGATCCGCACCGGCGGGTTATGCCGCCGCGCGGCGTCCGCCCAGCACGCGCGCCGGCAGGAACAACAACGCGCGCAGGAATGCGAACACGCCTTCCACCGCGACGCCGAGCAGCCGGAACGGCAGCAGCAGCAACCAGACGATCGGATACAGCACCAGCGCCAGCAACGCCAGCGGCCAGCAGAACACCAGCAACAGCAACCACAGCAGGAAGGTCAGCATCGCAGGTTCCGTTTCGACGGTGGACGGGATCGCCGGCGGATCATCGCGCGCCGGCGGCGGCGGCGGAAGTGCCGGACGGCACGGCGCGCGGCAGCTTGCCGACAAGCGCGGCGCGCACTTCGCGCAGCTTCGCCTTGAGCCGCGCCTCGTTTTGCGGGCCGAGGCGGATCATCAGCTTCTGCCCGACCGACAGCGATTCCAGCGCCGGGTCGGCAAAGGCATATCGGCCATGCGTGGCCGGCAGGAGCGCGGGCGGCGAGCGCGGCTCCGGTGCGGCCAGCATGTCGTCGATCGCCGCGATCAGGCGGTCGTTGAAATAACCGTTCGGATAACCGAGTTCCTGGTAGGCCTGCTGGAACAACGGATACCAGTGCACGTACCAGCCGACCAGCGCGCGCGTATCCACGGCTTCGGCGATCCGCAGATAGGGCGCATAGCGATCCTGGTTCGCGGGAACCGCGGCGATGACGCCGTTCTTGTCGGCGACCGCGAACGCGCCCGAAGGCGTGCGCAGCGGCAGGATGCTGGAACCGATCGTGCGGCGCGGCAGCGCGTCCACCGTGGCCACGACATGCGGCAGCAGTCCTTGCACGACCAGCAGGTCGCGCAGGCCTGCCGCGCCCGGAATGGCCGACAACGCATCCGCAACCGCGGCGTCGCTGGCATCGAGTGCGGGCAAGGCCGCGGTGGAAGCCGCGGCGGGCGATTCCGTCGCCGCCTCTCCGATCGGATGCCGGATCGCCGGCGTTGCGCTGGATGCCGCGACCGGCGTCGATGACAACGGCTTCGCGGGCGACGGCGTGGGTTCGCGATGCAGGAAATACAGCCACGCCGCGCCGGCCAGAACCACCCCGATGATGGTGATGACGACGGCGTTCCGGCCCGAGGTTCCGCGCGGGCTCATGCGATGGGTTTGGTGCAGGTCATCGATACTCCGACCCGCCGGTACGGCGATGGTTCCATGCCGCGCGGTTTCACCGCAACCCGACGTAATCCGCCTTGCCCAGCGGTGCCCCGGCCACGCGCAGGATGTCGTAGGCGGTGGTGCAGTGGAAGAAAAGGTTGGGCAGGATGAATTGCTGCAGGTAATCGATGCCGGTGAAGTCCCTGTCGCCGCCGCGCATCTTCAGGTGGATCGCGCGGGTTTCGCTGCCGTCGATCTGTTCGGGCTTGAAGGACCGGATGTACGCGTTCGCGCGCTCGATGCGCGAACAAGCCTCGGCCAGGGTTTTCTCGTTGTCCTCGAACGATTGGGGCTCCACGCCGGCCAGCCGCGCCGCGCCGCGCGCGCCCATGTCGCAGGCGATCTGGATCTGCTTGACCAGCGGCAGCATGTCGAAGATCAACCGTTGCTGCAGCAGCGCATCGGGCTCGGCGCCCTTCTCCTTCGCGAACGCTTCGCCCTTCTTCAGCACGTGCGCGAGGTTGTCCAGCGCGCGCGCGAACACGGGAACGGAAGCGGAATACATCGAAATGGTCATGGGGGTTCCTCGGGAAGGATGGGATTCGGGTGCGTTGCCGCGGACGCGTCATTCCACCAGATGCGCTTCCGGCACCGCCGCTGCCGGATGCAGGTGTCGCGGCATGCCGCGCGTGATGCGCGCCGTCAGCGCCAGCGCGACGGCGACCAGGATGGCCGCCAGCACGAACGCCGCGCCCGGCAGGTGCCGCACCGGCGCGTGGTCGCTGATGAACAACGCGAACAGGTTGGCGAACAGCGCGGGGCCGAAGATGCCGGCGAGGCTTTGCAGGCTGGTCAGCGCGCCCTGCAGGCGGCCCTGTTCCGAAGGATCGACCTGGTGCGTGATCATCGATTGCGCCGGCGGCCCCGCGAGGCCGCCCAGCGACAGGAACGGGATTCCGATCAGGAAAAGCCACGCCACGGATGCGAAACCGAACACCAGGTAGCCCACGGTGCACATCGCCAGTCCGCACAGGATCATGCGGCGCTCGCCCAGCTTCGGCATCAGTTTCGCCACCAGCACCGCCTGCACCACGCCGCTGCACAGCCCGACCAGGCCCAGCGTGAAGCCGACGATCTGCGGTCCCCAACCGTAGCGGTAATCGGTGTACAGCACGTAGGTCGCATTCAACGAATACTGCGCCAGCGCGATCAGGAAAAACACCGCGGCCAGTCCGAACACCTGCGGGTAGCGGCGCAACAACAGCAGCGAGCCCAGCGGATTGGCGTGTTTCCAGTCGATGCGCGCGCTGCGGCGTTCCAGCGGCAGCGATTCCGGCAGCACGAACAAGCCGTAGCAGAAATTGACCAGCGCCAGCACCGCGGCGGTCCAGAACGGCAGGCGCACCCAGAAGTGGCCGAGGAAGCCGCCCAGCGCGGGCCCGACGATGAAGCCGATGCCGAACGCCGCGCCAAGGAAGCCGAACGCCGCGGCGCGTTTCTCGCGCGGCGTGATGTCGGCGATGTAGGCGTTGGCGGTCGAGAAACTGGCCGCGCAGATACCCGAGATGCAGCGGCCAAGGAACAGCAGCCACAGCGTCGGCGCCAGCGCCATCACGATGAAGTCGATGCCCAGGCCGAAACAGGAAATCAGGATCACCGTGCGCCGGCCGAAGCGGTCCGAGAGCGCGCCCTGCACCGGCGAGAACACGAACTGCATCAGCATGAACAGCGTGCCGAAGGCGCTCGACCATACCGCGGCCCTGGCGATGCTGCCGCCGACCAGTTCCACGATCAGGTGCGGCAGCACCGGGATGATGATGCCGAACGCCAGCATGTCGATCAGCACGGTGACGAACACGAACGTCACCGCGGCGTTGCGGTGGGGATGGAGCGGGATTTCGGAGCCGCTCATTGCGCTGGCACTAGTTGCAAAGGGTGAGCGGATTTCAAAGCGTAGCGAGCGACGGCAGGTTGCGCGACGCCGGAGCGCAGGAACCGGAGTGTACACGTCAGTACATGAGGATTCCGAGCACCGCCGGCGCGCGAGCTGCCGAGCGCAGTAGCTTTGAAACCGCTCACTAGCGGCCGCCGTCGATGTCGATGAAGCGCAAAAACTCCGCGCGCGTGCGCGCGTCGTCGCGGAAGGCGCCGAGCATCTGGCTGGTGACCAGCGACACGCCGCGCTTGTGCACGCCGCGCGTGGTCATGCACTGGTGCACGGCGTCCACCACCACGCCGACGCCGCGCGGGTTCAGCACGTTGGCGATGCAGGTGGCGATTTGCGCGGTCAGTTTTTCCTGGACCTGGAAACGGTGCGAGAAGGCGTCCACCACCCGCGCCAGCTTGCTGATGCCCACCACCTTGCCGTCCGGCAGGTAGCCGACGTGCGCGCGCCCGATGATCGGCGCCATGTGGTGCTCGCAGAAGGATTCGAACTGGATGTCGCGCAGCACGATCATCTCGTCGTAGCCGGCCACTTCCTCGAAGGTGCGGCGCAGGTATTCCTCGGGGTCTTCCGAATAGCCGGAAAACCATTCGGCGTAGGCATCCACCACCCGTTTGGGCGTGTCGTGCAGGCCTTCGCGCGCGGGCTCGTCGCCGGCCCAGCGCAGCAGCGTGCGCACCGCCTCCAGCGCCTGCTCGCGCGAAACGGGGGGTGAGGTGGGTTTGGTGGCGGTGCAGAGGGAGGGCTTGGGCTGGTCGCTCATGGCGAGACCGGGGCAAACGGGGTGGGTTAGGGCCTGTTAACGCCATGCCAATGGTCAACGGCGCGACCGTTTGGCATGGCGTTAACAGGCCCTAGTTTAGCGCGTGCGGCCTTTGCCCTCACCCATCGCCGGGTGACTCGTCTTCGACGCCGTTTGCGGGCGATGGCGCATCGTCGCCGAGCAAGCGCAGCGATTCGGGGGCCGGCAGCGATTCCACGCCGCGCAATTGGCGCTCGATGGCGCGGGTGCGGCGTCCCACCAACTCGTCGAGATTGTTGCGCGCGCTGTCGATCTGGCGTTTGGCCTTGTCGAGCACGTCGGCGAACTTGGCGAATTCGGTCTTGACCGCGCCGAGCAATTGCCGGATTTCGCCGGAACGTTTCTCGATCGCGAGCGTGCGGAAGCCCAACTGCAGGCTGCTCAGTATCGCGCACAGGGTGGTGGGGCCGGCAACGATCACCCGTTGCCGGCGCTGCAAGTCGTCGAACAGGCCGGGACGGCGGAGAACCTCGGCGTACAGGCCCTCGGTCGGGACGAACAGGATCGCGAAATCGGTGGTATGCGGCGGCGCGACGTACTTGCTGCGGATGGTTTTCGCCTCGTCGCGCACGCGCCGTTCCAATGCCAGCGCGGCGGCGTTGGCGGCCTCGACGTCAGCGCGTTCCTGCGCGTCCAGCAGGCGCTGGTAATCCTCGACCGGAAACTTGGCGTCGATCGGCAGCAGCACTTCGCCTTCATCGCGTTGCCCCGGCAGGCGGATGGCGTACTCCACGCGATCGGGCGAGCCCGGCGCCACCGCGACATTGCTGGCGTACTGGTCGACCGCCAGCATCTGTTCCAGCAGGGCGCCCAGTTGCGTTTCCCCGAGAATGCCGCGCGTCTTGACGTTGCCCAGCACGCGTTTCAGATCATCCACGCCGGTGGCGAGGCCCTGCATCTCGCCCAGCCCGCGCTGCACGGCTTCGAGGCGTTCGGAGATCAGTCCGAAAGACTGGTTGAAGCGGGCCTGCAGGGTGCTTTGCAGTTTTTCGTCCACCACGTTGCGCATCTGTTCCAGTTTCGTCGCGTTTTCGTCCTGCAGCGTCTTGAGCCTGGTTTCCAGCGTCGTGCGCACCTCGCCGAGGCGTTGCTCGTTGTTGGCGGTCAGCTGGTCGAGACGTTGTTGCAGGGTCTCCGCGATCTGCTGCATGCCCTGTGCGTTGCGCTGCGAGAGCGCATCCATGCGCGTGCCGAAGTCGCCGAGGCGTTCGCGCTGCCGGGTGTTGAGCGCGTCCATCTGCGTCTGCACGTGCATGCGGAACTGTTCGAAGGATTGCGACAGCTCGCCGCGTCCGGCGCGCTGTTCCTCGCGCAAGGCGCGTTCGACCCGCTCGCTGTCGCCGCGCAGCGCGTCGAGCTTCTGCGAAAGGCCGCCATCGCGCGCGCGCGCCAGCAACACGAGTTGCAGCACGACGACGATCGCGACGAGCACGATCAGGCCGATCAGCAGGGCGGGGGCATTCGGCATCCGGGATTCTCTCGACGACTGCTTGCAAGTGTACGCCGCGGCGTCTCAGCGCCTGAGCCGTCAGGCCAGCGCGTCCGCCGCTTCGTGCAGGTCGTCGATGTGTTCTTCCCACCAGCGCGGTTCCGCCGCGAACGGGAACGCCGCGGGAAACGCCGGATCGTGCCAGCGCGCGGCGATCCAGCCGGCCCAGTGCACCTGCCGCATCGCGCGCAGCGCCGGGATCAGCGCGCGTTCGCGCGGATCGAAGTCGCGGAACTGCGCGTAGCCTTCCAGCAGTGCGTCGAGCGCGGCCTCGTCGGCGGCGAGCATCCACAAATCCTGCACCGCCGGGCCCATGCGTGCGTCGTCGAGGTCGACGAAGTGCGGTCCCGCATCGGTCCACAACAGGTTGCCCGGATGGCAGTCGCCGTGCAGGCGGATGGACGCGACCGGTCCGACGGCGTCGAGGCGCGCGGCGATGGCTTGCGCGACCGTTTCCACCGCCCGCGCGTAGCGGTCGTGCAGGCGTGCCGGCAGCAGCGACGAATGCGACACCGCCTGCGCAGGGCGGGCGACGAACGTTTCGGGATCGATCGCGCCACGCTGCGCGAACGAGGTGCGCGCGCCGACATGGTGCATGCGCGCCAGCAGGCGACCGACCCATTCCAGGTGCTCGCGCGACTCCAGCGGCGGCGCACGGCCGCCGCGACGCGGGTACAGCGCATGGCGAAAGCCGTCGTGCCGCAGCAGGGTTTCGCCGTCGAAGGCCAGTGGTGCGACCACCGGCAATTCGGCCCCGGCCAGTTCCTGCGCGAAGGCGTGTTCCTCGGCGATCGCCGCGTCGCTCCAGCGTTGCGGCCGGTAGAACTTCGCGACCACGAACGTGCCATCGTCCAGGCCGATCTGGTAGACGCGGTTCTCGTAACTGTTGAGGGCGAGCAATCGACCATCCGGTTGCAGGCCGGTTGCCGCCACCGCATCCAGCACGCGGTCCGGCGACAGGGTCGCGTAAGGCGCCTGCGCGCTCACGAACGATCGCGGCTGCCGGCGATCGCCCGTTGCGGCACGACCGCCATGGTCAATCGCGACACGCAGGTCAATTGCCCGGCTTCGTTCTCGATGCGGATTTCCCATACCTGCGTGCTGCGGCCGATGTGCAGCGGCCGCGCGGTGCCGGTGACGACGCCGTCGCGCACCGCGCGCAGGTGGTTGGCGTTGATCTCCAGCCCGACCGTGCCGACACCGTCTTCGCAGCACAACATCGCCGCGGTCGAACCCAGCGTTTCGGCCAGCGCCACCGACGCGCCGCCGTGCAGGATGCCGTACGGCTGGTGCGTGCGCGCATCCACCGGCATCGTGCCGCGCACGAAATCGTCGCCGATTTCGGTGATGCGGATGCCGATCGCGCGCATCATCGTGTTCTCGCTCCGGCCTTCGACGATGGCGAGGTCGTGCGGTTGTTTCCAGATGGTCGAAGTTGGCGCGCTCACGCGATGCCTCGAATGGCATCGCGTGCGCCAACTGAGGAGGAGACAGGGATGTCGACTGGAAGGTGCTTCATGGACGAATACTAGCCAGAAAGCGCTTACGGCGCGCTTCGGCTTGATTGGTGGCCAACTCTGCAGAGTGCAAATTGATGGCGCGTTTCGGCGAGAATGCGGTTCATGGATGGGTTTTTGTCATGACGCACCACGTCACGCTGGCGGCCAGCGGCAAGCGTTTCGACGTGCGCGAGGGCGAGACGGTGCTGGAAGCCGCGCAGCGCGCCGGCCTGGCGCTGTCGTATTCGTGCCTGGCCGGCGTGTGCGGCAGTTGCAAGGCAACCCTGATCGAAGGCCGCTGCGGGTATCCGCGCAATCCGCCGACGGCCTTGTCCGACAGCGAACTGGCGCACGATGCCGTGTTGCTGTGCCAGGCGGTGCCGCGTTCGGATCTGGTGATCGCCGCGCGCGAAGTCGCGTCGGTGGAGGATTTGCCGCGCCGCACGCTGGACGTGCGCGTCGTCGCGCGCGAGCTGCTGTCGCGGGACGTGATGCGGCTGGAACTGGCGCCGGTCGGTGCGCCATTGCGTTGGCTGCCCGGGCAGTACGCGGACGTGCTGCTGGACGACGGCCGCCGCCGCGCGTTCTCGATCGCGCGCGCGCCGCACCTCGGGCCGAACCTGGAACTGCACGTGCGCCGCGTCGCCGGCGGCGATTTCACCAATTTCGTGTTCGACGGCCTGCGCGAAGGCGGCACGCTGCGCGTCGAAGGCCCGTTGGGCACCTTCGTGCCGCGCGAGGATTCGGAGCGCCCGATGTTGTTCGTGGCCGGCGGCGCGGGCTTCGCGCCGGTCAAGGCGCTGGTCGAGCATTTCCTGCACCTGCACACGCGCCGGCCGATGCGTCTTTACCGGGGCGCGCGCGGCGCGGACGACCTGTACCTGCGCGAATTGCCGCAGACATGGCGGCGCGACGCACGCGATTTCGACTGGCGGCCGGTGTTGTCCGATCCGGAAGCGGCGCGCAGGGCCGGCATGCGCGCGGGCTTCGTGCACGAGGCGGTGCTGCAGGACGAACCCGACCTCTCGGCGTTCGACGTGTACATGAGCGGCCCGCCGGCGATGATCGACGCGGGGCGACGCTTGTTCGTGGAAGCCGGCTTGCCGGAAGACCGGCTGTATTACGACTCGTTCGACTACGCGCCGGACGTGCTGGCGCAGATCCTCGGCAACCGCGCGGGCATCCACGGGTTCTGATCGCGCGCGGCACGCACCCTGCCGCACGCGAACCGGGCGCCTCCGCGATCCTTCGTGCAACGCTGCCATAATGCAGCGGTGCGGACGGGCGGCGTTTCGTGGAAGAACACGGTTTCCTGCAATCGATCCTGATCTTCCTGGTCGCGGTGGTGATCGCGGTGCCGGTGGCGCGGCGGTTGAAACTCGGCTCGGTGCTGGGCTACCTCGCCGCCGGCGTGGTGATCGGCCCGTTCGGGCTGAAGCTGGTGCACAACCCCGATGCGATCGCGGGCATTTCGGAACTGGGCGTCGCGCTGCTGCTGTTCGTGATCGGCCTGGAACTGTCGCCGCAGCGCCTGTGGGTGATGCGCCGCTCGGTGTTCGCGGCGGGTTTCGCGCAGGTGATCGGTTGTGCGCTGGTGCTGGGCGCGGTCGCGGTCCTCGCATTCGAGGCGTCGTTCGCTAGCGCCTGCGTGATCGGCCTGGGACTGGCGCTGTCGTCCACCGCCTTCGGCTTGCAGACACTGGCCGAACGCAAGGAATTGCAGACCGGCTACGGACGATTGTCGTTCGCGATCCTGCTGTTCCAGGATCTCGCCGCGATCCCGTTGATCGCCGCGATCCCGCTGCTGGGCGGCCATGCGCTGGAGACACACGGCGGGCATCCGCTGTGGATGTCCGCGCTGCGCGTGGTCGCCGTGATCGCGGTGGTGGTGGTGGGCGGACGTTACGCATTGCGGCCGCTGTTCCGCACGGTGGCGAAGTTGCAGGCGATCGAGATTTCCACCGCCACCGCGTTGCTGGTGGTGATCGGCACCGCCTGGCTGATGCAGCTGGCCGGCGTGTCGATGGCGCTGGGCACTTTTCTCGCGGGCGTGCTGCTGGCCGATTCCGAATACCGGCACGAACTGGAATCCAACATCGCGCCGTTCGAAGGCCTGCTGCTGGGCCTGTTCTTCATCGCCGTCGGGATGGGCGTGGATCTGCGCCTGTTGATCGCGCATCCGTGGCTGGTGTGCGGGCTGGTGGCGATGCTGTTGATCTGCAAGGCGCCGGTGCTGGTGTTGCTGGGCAGCGTCGCGCGGCTGGATTTTTCCGGGTCGCTGCGGCTGGCCGCGTTGCTGGCGGGCGGCGGCGAGTTCGCCTTCGTGGTGTTCAACCTCGCCGACGAACACGGCTTGCTGGACGCGCACGAGCATCGATTGCTGGTGCTGGTGATCACGCTCAGCATGGCCGTGGTGCCGCTGCTGGTGCTGGGCGTCGGACAGCTGCCGAAGGTGCGCAAGCCCAAGCGCGAATTCGACCGCATCGACGCCGATGCGCCGCGCGTGATCATCGCCGGTTTCGGCCGCGTCGGGCAGGTCGTCGGCCGCCTGCTGCACGCGCACCGCATTCCGTTCACCGCGCTGGAAAGTTCGGTGGAGCAGGTGGACTTCATGCGCCGCTTCGGCAGCCAGGTGTTCTACGGCGATCCCACGCGGGTGGAATTGCTGCGCGCCGCGCAGGCCGACAAGGCGGAGGTGTTCGTGCTGGCCACGGACGATCCGGAAGCCAACGTGCGCACCGCGCGCATCGTGCGCCGGATGTTCCCGCACCTGAAGATCGTGGCGCGCGCGCGCAACCGCCAGCACGCGTTCCGGTTGATGGACCTGACTTCGCCCGACGACGTGGTGCGCGAGACGCTGTATTCCAGCCTGAAGATGGCGCGCATGGCGCTGCAGGCACTGGGGCTGTCGCCGGAAGCGGCGCAGGCTTCGGTGGAGACATTCCGCAAGTTCGACGAGCGCCTGCTGCGCGAACAGCACCTGGTCTACGACGACGAATCGGCGATGATGCAGAGCGCGCAGGAAGCGCGCCGGGAACTGGAGCGCCTGTTCGAGGCGGACACCGCGCACGTGGACAAGGGCGAAGAAGCCCCGGTCAAGTAGGCGCGACTGCGGCGCGGATTGCCCCGCAGGCCGGGGAGGGAATCGCCGGCCGCATCCACTAATCCGCCGAGGGTGCCGACTGTCGCAGGATCTGATTGGTCGCGGGAAGGATCCGCGGCGCGATTTCCAGCGCCATGTCCACCAGGCCCAGCAGGCGCGCCACATCCGCGGGGTTGCGCCCGAAGGCGTCCACGCTGTCGCGGCTGGCGCCGCGCGCGAGCAGCGTCCGCGCAGGGGCGAACAGTGCGTGCATCGCGCACGCGTGCAACGCGGTGACGCCGCGTTGATCGGCGAGGTCCGGGTCGGCGCCGGCATCCAGCAACGCCGGCAGCAGCGCACCCAGATGGGTGTCGTCGGCGCGCGCATCGGGCCGCGACTGCGCGCCGAGCAGCAGCAGCAACGCGCTCGCTCCCTGCCGGTCGGTGTCGTCGATCCGCACGCCCGGTGCCTTGAGCAGGGCATCGAGAAGGCGTTTGCCGCGCAGGCTGTCGCGGCTTTCGAAGCAGAAACGCGCGGCCGCGTGCAACGCCGAATGGCCGGCGGCGTCGGCGAGCGTCACGTCCGCCCCGCGCGCCAGCAGGTGTTCCACGATTTCCGGAAAACCGAGCGCGGCGGCGACCATCAGCGCGGTCGCATCGTTGGGCAGGCGGTGATCGGCTTTCGCGCCGTGCTCCAGCAATTGCCTGACCACCGCCTCGCGGCGCGCGCTCACGGCAGCCGACAATGGCGTGGCGCCGGAATCCGCGGCCAGTTCCCGGTCCGCGCCGGCATCGAGCAGGCGTTGCGCGGTTTCCGCGTGGCCGGCGCCGCACGCGCGCAGCAATGCGCTGGCGCCGCGTTCGTCGCGCGTGTCCACGTCGAAACCCAGTGCCAGCAATTTGCTGACCGCGTCGGCGTCGCCCGCGGCGGCGGCGGCGGGCAGGTCGTCGGCGCGCAACGGCCGTTGCGGCAGCGCCCATCCGTGCCAGCGCAACCACTGTTCGAGCGCGGTGTCGCCGCGCGCCAGCGCAAGGCCCAGCGGCGTTTCGCCGTTGGCGGCGGCGCGTTCGGGATCGGCGCCGTGCGCGACCAGCGCGCGCGCCAGCGGCAACGCGGCGCGGCCGGTATCGAGCGCGACGTGCAGCGGCGTGGCGCCGCCGCGATCGCGCGCATTGGGATCGACGCCGCGCGCCAGCAGCGCGTCCAGCACCGGGGCGAGGTTGGCGCAGGCGGCGTGGTGCAATGGCGTGCGTCCCTGCGCGTCCGCGCCGAACAGGTCGGCGCCGCGTCCCAGCAGCGCCAGTGCGAAAACGGATCGATCGACATCGGCCAGCCGCGCCAGCACGCGTGCGAAGGCGCCGGCGCCGGCGGCTGTGGCGCCGGCATCCAGCAAGGGTTGGAGCGAGGCGATCGAAGCCGGCAGGCGGTCGCAAAGCGCATCGAAAAGGCGCGTGCCGTCATCGAGTTTCGCTTCCGCATCCAGCCCGTGTTGCAGCAACCAGCGATGCGCGGGGCCGTGTTCGCCCTCGGCGAGATCGAGATACAGCGCCGCCAGTTCCGCGACCGGCCATGCGCGCGCGCGTTCGGTGAAACCCGACGCGACCGCCCAGTGCCCGAAACGCAAGGCATCCAGCAGGTGCGCGGGCGTGTCCGCGCCGGGTTCCGGTTGCGCGGCCTGCGCGTGCGAAGACGGCAACGGCGTGGAGGGATCCAGCAGGGCGACCAGGTCCCAGCGGCCGGCCTGTGCGGCGTGGTCCAGCGCGCTGCGCCCGTCCGCGCCCGCGGCTTTCGGATCCACGCCGAGCGCCAGCAACGCGCGTACGCATTGCGCGTTGGCGCGCGGCGACTGGCAGGCGAGCGTCAGCGCATCGCGTCCGTGTTCGTCGCGCGCGTTCGCATTCGCGCGCGCTCCGGCGAGTTCGCCCAGGGCGGCATGTGCGCCGGCGCGTGCGGCTTCCATCAATGCGGTGACGCCGTGGCGATCCGCGAGATCGATCGCCGCGCCCGCGTCCCGCAAGGTGCGCACGATCGCGGCGTGGCCTTCCAGCGCGGCACTCATCAGCGCGGTGCGGCCCAGCGCGTCGGTCGCGTCCACCCGCGCCTTGTGTTTCAGCAGCATCTGCACGCCGCGCGGATCGTCATTGGCGATCGCCGCCGCGGCCAGCAGCGCCGGCACGCCTTGCGCCGGTTCCAGTTTCGCGCCGTGTTCCAGCAGGAATTTCACCAGCGCCCAGTTGCCTGCGCCCGCGGCCAGCGCCAGCGGCGAATGACGGTTGCGGTTGAGCGCGTCCAGCGGCGCCTGCGCGTCGATCAGGATCGCGGCGATGGAAGGTTCCGCCGCCAGCGCGGCGTAATGCAGCGGCGTGTTGCCGTCGCGGTCGACCAGACGCGGGTCGGCGCCGTTGGCGAGCAAGCTCATGACGGCTTCGGAACGGCCGTGATAGCTGTCGCGGGTGGCGGCCAGCAACGCGGTCACGTCGCCGTGCGAGCGGTTCACCTGCGCGCCGCGCGCGATCAGCCCGCGCAGCAATCGCGTATCCGGCAGCAATGCCGCAAGCACCAGCGCGCTGCGTTGGTCGCGTGCGCCGGGTGCGGGCAGCGTGTCGGGATCCGCGCCCTGCTTCAGCCATTCCAGCGCGCGTTCGACCTGGCCTTCGCGCGCGGCATCCAGCAGCGCCTGGCTCAGCGCCGCCGGGGACAGCGCGGGTGCAGCACTCGCGCCATCGACCGGCCCAGTCACCGGCGCAACCGGCGTATCCGACGGGACGGCCGGTGCGCTCGTGGCAGACGCGGCCTCGTCGCCGGCATGCCGGGTCCTGCGTTCGCGCCAGGTTTCGCACAACAGCGCGCGCAGGGTGCGATTGGCCATCACCAGCGTGCCCAGCGGCAATACCGCCACCGCGTAAAGGAACAAGGCGGCGGTGCGCAGTTCGTCCGGCAGCACCGAACCCACGCCGGTCAGTGCCAGAGCGCCGAAAGCCAGCGCCACGCAGGCGATGCCCGCGGGCAGGAAACGCGAGAAGAAATGTTCCTGGGCGCCGGTCAGGTGCCAGGCGAAGGCGAAGCTGCGTGCGAACGCGGTGGTGATCCAGGAGCGTTCCTGTTCTTCCGGAAAAGCGTCGTCCCACAGGAAAACCAGGCCGAATACCGGCCACAACCGCCAGAGCAAACCCAGCGCCACCACCAGCGCGACGCACAGTCCCAGCGTGGCGCCCAGCGAGGGCGCGGACGAAAGCGCCAGCAGCGGCCACGCGACCAGTCCGAACACGATCGCGGTATAAGCCGCGAACAGGATCAGGTGGATGGCGCCGCGCCGCAGGACGGTGCGCGGAAACGAAGGTTCGGAATCGAAACCGATGGCGTGGCACACGGCGGCCATGCACAACGTATTGGCGAGCAGCAATGGCAGGAGGGCCAGCGAGGATGCGACGAACGCGGCCAGCGCGACGGCCACCAGCGCGGGCAGGAAATACGGCAACGAGCGCAGCAGCGGAGGCCGGCGGCGCAGCTTGGGATTGGACATGGAAGACGAATCAGCGGCAGCGCTAATTCCGCAGTATACGGAAGCGCCGCGCGCGGGCGCGGTAATTGGATGTTAAGGAAACCCCGATTCATCGGGGATTCCGCGCGGCGCAGGGACGTGCCGCGCGCGCATCGAGCGCGTTTCTGCTGCATGGGTTTGATTCGCTAAACCGGGTGCGGATGCGTGCCGGACTCGGCATGTGCGCCAGATGCCCATTGGATCGATTCAGGGCTTTCTTGCTCCGCGCGTGCGGGCAGCCATTCCCGCCCGCGGGGTTACTTCCTGATTGCCGCCGTGCCCCGCGTTCACCCGCATGCGACCTGCCTCGCAAGCGCCGCACGGGCGACTTGCATCCGCGCCGCATTCCCATCAAAGTTCGCCAAGGGCGGTTCAAACACTCGTATGAAAAGGGCCGAACCGCGGGCACATCGATAGGGAGAACCGCTTCATGACCACGATTTCGAATCATCCCCGGCGCCTTCGCCGGCAGGCACTGGTGCTCACCGGGATCGCCCTTGCGGTGGCCGGCGCGCTGGCGAGCAGCAACGCCTTCGCTTCCGGATTCCAGATCAGGGAAAACAGCGCCAAGGCCCTGGGACGCGCCTTCGCGGGGGTGGACACCGCGGGCAACGACGCGTCGGTGGTCGTCAACAATCCTGCCGCGATGTCCGACTTGAACGGCATGGTGTTCCAGACCGACGTCACCGCGATCGACGTGCACACGCAATTCAGCGGCAGCGGCACCGATGCGTTCGGCTTCCCCCTGTCCGGCGGCGACGGCGGCAACGGCGGCGACGTGACGCCGGTGCCGGCGATGTATTTCTCCGCGCCGATCAACGACGCCTGGCGCTTCGGCCTGGCCGTGAACGCGCCGTTCGGCCTGCAGACGCAGTACGACAACGGCTGGATGGGCCGCTATCAGGCGTTGAAGTCCAAGGTGACTTCGCTCGACCTGACCGGCTCGCTTTCGTGGGAAGTCAATCCGCAGTTCGCCCTCGGCCTGTCCGTGATGGCGCAGCAGACCAAGGTGGACCTGAGCAGCGCGGTGGATTTCGGCGCGATCATCGCCGGCCAGCAGGTCGCCGCCGGCCTACCGCCGAGCGTGCTGCCGCAATCCGCGGACGGCACCGCGCGCGTGCAGGGCGACGACTGGCACTTCGGCTGGCAGATCGGTGCCGAGTTCAAGCCGACCCCGCAGGATCGCATCGGCTTCGCCTATCGCGGCAAGATCGACCAAACCATCACGGGCAACGCCACCTTCGTGCTGCCGCCGACCGCGCAGGTCGCCTTTGCGGGCACCGGGCTTTTCGAGAACACCCAGGCCACCGGCGATTTCGCCACGCCGGCGACCGCCAGCCTGAGCTATTGGCATACCGGCAGCGGCCCGGTGAGTTGGGGCGCGACGCTCGGCTGGACCGGCTGGAGTTCCTTCAAGCAGCTCGCCATCAGTTACGCCAACCCGGTGCAGCCGGCGACGGTCGAGCCGGAAGACTGGCGCGACACGCTGTTCGGATCGATCGGCCTGGACTACAAGGTCGACGACCAGTGGACCTTGCGCGGCGGCGTGGCGTTCGACCAGACGCCCACCCGCGATGAAACCCGCTCGCCGCGCATTCCCGACGGCGCGCGCACCTGGCTGGCGTTCGGCGTCGGTTACACGCCCAGTCCGGCGGTGGAATTCAACATCGGCTACGCGCACCTGTTCGTCGACAACGGCGACGTCAACAACCTGAGCGCCACCGGCGACCATCTGGTCGGCAGTTTCGACAACAGCGGCAACCTGCTGGGCGTGTCGGGGACGTTCCACTTCTGACGGAAACCGCGCACAGGGACGTGCGCTTTTCGATCTCCGCAGGCACGGACGATGGCGGAGGATCGCGGGTCAGGCGGCGCGCGCGGAATCCCCGGTTTCGGAAGCGGCATCCGCCATCACTTCCGGCGTGATCTTCATGATCGAATCGCGCACTTCGCGGGCGAGGATCACGCGCGCGTCGCGCGCCACTTCTTCCAGCGCCGTGTCGAAGCCGAGTTTGCCGTCGTCGCCGGTGCGGATGACGCGGCGCTCGCGCAGCAGGGCGATGAAGCCGCGGAACAGGCTGCGGTCGAAGAATTCCGGTGCGCCGGCTTCGTACAGCAGGGACAGGCGTTGCGCGGTCAGGTGGCAGAGGTTTTCGAGTTCGCCCGCGGTGAGCGTGCCCGGGCCGTTCTTCACCAGCGCGGCGATCGCGATGTAATAGCGTTCGAAGGCCTGCAGCAGGCTGTGCGCCAGGCGCCGCAGCTGGAAGGCGTCGTCTTCCTGTCCCGGCGCGCGTTGCAGGATGCGGCCATCGCCGCGCGCGCTCAGCAATCCGCGCGCCATCAGGAAATCCACCGTGCGATCGACGCGCTCGACGAAACCGGCTTCGTCCCACGGCAGGAACAGTTCCGCCTGGATGAAGGGATAGACCAGCCGCCCGAGCCGCAGCACCGAGGCGCGCGCGATGCTGCGGTTGTTGGCGAAGCAGCACGCCACCCACGCCGAGGCGGCGAACAGGTGCAGCACGTTGTTGCGGAAGTAGGAAAGCAGGACGGCCTTCTCGCCGTTGGCGGTCAACAGGTCGCCCAGCGGATGGCGGATGCGCCGGATCCAGCCCATCTGTTCGCCGTAGCCGATGATTTCCGCGGGCGACAGCGGCGTGAGCGTGGTGCGCGGCGAATACGGCAACGCTTCCAGCAGCGTCTTCATAAGGTCCATCTGCGCCAGCAGGTCGGTTTCCGACATCGCATGCCGCGGGGTGGCGAGCAGCGCGACCGCCAGCAGGTTGATCGGATTGACGTCGGCGGCGCGGTTCACTTCCGTCTGGATGCGCCGCGCCAGCGTGTCGATCAGCTGCGGCAGCCACTCGGGGCGCTCCTCGGATTTCAGCGCCTCCTCGCGCCAGCCGGGCGCGGCGGCGTCGAGCAGCGGGGTCAACGGCACCTGTTCGCCGAAGTTCAGCGCCACGCGGCCGTAGTGCTGGCGCAATGCCTGGCGCGCGCCGCGCAACAGGCTCCACCAGGATTCCTTTTCCTTCTTTCCGCCGGAAAGTTCGCCGATGTAGGCGCGGCCTTCCATCAGCTTTTCGTAGCCGATGTACACCGGCTGGAACAGCACCGGCCGGCGCGGCGCGCGCAGGAACGCGCGGACGGTCATCGCCAGCATGCCCGCGCGCGGTTCCAGCAGGCGGCCGGTGCGCGAGCGGCCGCCTTCGATGAAGTATTCCACCGGCACGCCGCGGTCGATCAGTTGCGCCATGTATTCGTTGAACACCACCGAGTACAGCGCGTTGCCTTTGAAGCTGCGGCGCAGGAAAAACGCGCCGCCCATGCGCAGGAAGCGCCCCAGCACCGGCAGGTTGAGGTTCACGCCCGCGGCGATGTGCGGGGAAACCACGCCGCTGCTGTAGAGCTGGTACGACAACAACACGTAATCGGCGTGGCTGCGGTGGCAGGGCACGTAGACCACTTCGTGGCCCGGCGCGATCGCGCGCAGGGTGTCGAAGTGGTGCATGTCGATGCCGTCGTAGAGCTTGTTCCAGAAATTGGACAGCAGGAACGACACCGCGCGCACGAAGGGTTGCGAGTAGTCGGCGGCGATTTCGTACACGAACTTCTGGGCCCGCCGCCAGGCCTTGGCGTGGGAGATGCCCTCCTTCGAGGCGGTGGCTTCGATCGCCGCGCGTACGCTTTCGGCGTTCAGCACCGAATCCACCACCGTGCGGCGGTGGGAAAGATCGGGACCGATCACGGCGGTGCGCACGCGCCGGAAGTGCACGCGCAACACGCGTGCGATCTTGCGCTGCAGGCGCTCCGGTCGCAGGTCGGCGCCTTCGCCCAGCACGTCGCGCAGCGAGATCGGCGTGGAGAAATGCACGATGGTTTCGCGCCCGTTGAACAGCAGCGCCAGCAGGCGCCGGAAGCGGCCCACCATGACCCAGTTTTCCGAAAGCAGCGCGCTCAGCAGGCCGGATTGGCGGTTGGGCGCGCGGCCCACGTAGATCGACACCGGCACCAGCTGGATCTCGAACTGCGGATCGACTTCCTGCGCCAGCAGCAGGGTGCGCAACGAATCGCGCGACACCCCGTGGCGCCTGCGGCCGTACAGCGAACCGTCGCGGCGGCTAAGCGCGAACATCGAACGCCGCCGCCGGCCGCCGCCCGGCATGGGCTTGAACGGATCGGGCATGCCGGCTTCGCGACAGGCGCGTTCCAGGATCAGGCTGTCGGACAGCCCGCCGCGTTCGATCACGTAGACCACGTCGCCGCCTGCGTCGAGCAGGCTGAGCGGCTCGGCGGGATCACGCTTGATCTTGACCCAGGGCGCCAGCAGGCGTCCCAGCAACGCGTGGATCCATGACGCGCGCGGCATCGCGCCGTCGGGCAGGGAGGATTCCATGGCATCCATTGTAAGGGGCGGCACCGGCGGCGCCCGTCAACGGGCGGTGGCGGGCGCGGCACTGCCGGCCGGTGCAGGGGAAACGCTGGACGGGGGCGGGGGCGGCTTGCTGCCGGCTGGCGCCGGCGTCGGCCGACTGGCGCGCCAGGCGGCCAGGCGATCGGCGTCGTACCAGTGGCCCGCCTGCTGCACCAGGTTGATCTGGCTGACGATCGACTTGCCGGCCAGCTGGAAGGTCTCGCGCACCCGCGCGTGCCTGCCGTCGTTGGCGAGCGTTTCCAGCCTGGCCTGGTCGAAACTCGCGTCGAGGTCGAGGCCGTAGAGTTTCAGCAGGGCCTTCAGCCCGTCCCAGGCGGTGCGATAGCGGGCCATGCTCTGCGTGTAATCCAGCGCGCGCGCCTGATCGAGGGTCTTCAGGTCGAGCTGGCGCGCCGTGCCGCAGACCAGCGCGATCGCCTGCCTGGCCTTGTCGGCATCGGTGAAATCGGCGCCTCGCGCCCAATCGGCCAGCGCATCGATCGCCTGCGTCGCCTGCTGCTTCTGCGCCGGCGAAAGTCCGCCGGCTTCGGCCACCACGTGGGTGCCCGCGGCCTGCAGGATGCCGATCAGCATCGGCAGGTTCTGGTCGCGATGCGCGCGCAGGTCGGCGAGCTGCGGCTGCAATTGCTTGTAGAGCTTTTCTTCGGCGCCGGGTTCGGTGAGTTTCTGCATCATCTGCGCGAACTGCGCGCGCTGTTGCGGGGTAGGCGCAGGTTGCGCGGCGCGCGCCCGCTCCCATTGCGCGCGCCATGCGTTGTAATCCGCTTCCGGCAGGGTGCTGCGTTGCAGGCCATCGAAATCGCCGTTGCGGGTCAGCACCAATCCGGCGCGCACGGCGCCTTCCGGCGTGGTCGTGGGCGGCGCGGCCGGCTCCCGGTTGCGGTTGCAGGCGGCCAGCGCCAGCAACGCGACGAGCACGAAACCGACAGGGAGCGATCGGCGATGCATGGCGGTTTTCCTTCGGGGGTCCCGCGAGTGTGGCGAGCGGCGCCGGATCAGGCAAGTTCCCGCCATCCGGGGTAGCGGTCCGGTTTGAAAAAGCGGTCATCCCAACCGTTCGCGCTGGGCCCTTCGGCAGGCTGCGTGAGCGAAGCGACAAAGTCGAAGCGTGGTTGCGTCCTTCGACTTCGGCGCTGCGCGCGGCGCTATGGCATGCCCCGGGCCCGATCCGGGGACGAACGGGAATGCGCATCCGCGCCCCGCGCAGATTCGATCTGGCCCACGATTTCATCGGCCATCGCGCGCGGATCCGCCGCCTGCCGGATCGGCCGCCCGACCACGATGTAATCGGCGCCGTTCGCAAAGGCCGTGCGCACGTCGACCACGCGCTTCTGGTCGTCATTCACGGGGCCGGAGGGCCGGATGCCCGGGCACACGGCCAGCAGGTCGGGCGCGGCCTTGCGCAAGGCTTGCAGATCGGCGCCGGAACACACCACGCCGTCGATGCCGGCATCGTGCGCCAGCTTCGCGCGCGCGATCACGGTGTCGGCCACGCTGCCGCGCACGCCCAGCGCTTCGAGGTCGTTTCGATCGTTGCTGGTCAACACGGTCACGGCCAGCAATCGCATGCCGCCTTTTGCTTCCGCGGCCGCTTCGAGCATCGCGCGGCTGTCGCAGTGCACGGTGCAGAAATCGACGCCGTAATCGGCGAGCCCGCGCACCGCTGCGGAGACCGTGGCCGGCACGTCGTGCAATTTCAGGTCGACGAAAATCCGCTTGCCGCGCCGCTTCAGTTCGCGCAACACGTCGAAGTATTCGCCGCCGGCCAACAGTTCCAGCCCGATCTTGCAGAACGCGACCGAATCGCCCAGGCGATCCATCCACTGTACCGCCCGCGCGCGATCGGGCACGTCCAGCGCGAAGATCAGCCGCTCGCGCGCGGGAATGTTCTCACGCAGTGCCGTCATTGGGTCCTCAGCGCCGCGTGTTCGGCCGCGCGTCTGTCCGCCGGCGTTTTCGCGCCGCCATCGAGCGCCTTCAGCCACGAGCCGTACACCGGGTTGGGCAGCACGAACCAGCGTTCCCCGATCCAGCCGCGATACGGTTCGATCAACTGCTGGCGTTGCGCCGGCGTGCGTGCGTCGGCGATGTCCAGGAAATCGCCGAGGTTGTCTCCGAACAGCATCAGCACGCGGTACCTGTGTGCGACCAGTTGGCGGCGGCAACCCTTGTCGCTGCCCTGCGCTTCGCAACCGGGCGTGGGCGCGCCGAGGTTCAGCACGGCATCGTCACCCGCGACCGGGAAGCCGTCGCGCTTCAGGTTCCGGATCGTCGCGTCGGTCGAATCGTGCGAACGATTGCTGATGAAGATCACGCGCACGCCGTGCGCGGCGGCGTAGCGAGTGAATTCCAGCGCGCCCGGCAACGGACGCGCATCGGCTTCGCGCATCCACGCATCGAACGCGGCATCGCTGTAGCCGGTCGCGCCGTCGCGGATCTGCCGCGCCTGATAGGGCGAGTTGTCCAGCACGGTTTCGTCGATGTCCAGCACGATGGCCGGCTTCAATCCACGCAGCGAACCGTGCCGGACCGCGGCGCGTTCCCCTTTCGGCAGCGCATCCCAGTGCGGATCGCGCAACGCGCGCAGCAGTTCCCCGCGCGCATCACGATAAATCTCCGCGTACACCAGGTCGTGTTCCAGCGCGCCTTGCTGCCAGAGCGTCGCGTAAAGGCTGTCGTCCGGCGCCGGCGCCGTGGACGCGGATGCCGGCGCCGCGGCGGACGGTGGCGCCTTCGGCATCTGCGCGGCGCAACCTGCGAGGCACAGCATGGTGGCGCAGGCGAAGGCGAATGATGGCTTGTGCATGGCGTATTCCCGATGACGCAGGTGGGCGAACGGGCCTCCCGACCGGACCGCCGCCACGAGGCTGCGACAGTTTACTTGCCGCGGTGCGCGCTGCCAGACTGCGCCCCCGATCCGCCTACGCGCACCCATGGACGCCAACGCCGCCCGCTGGACGCCTGCTGTCAGCTACCTCGTCGCAGGCGTGGCGCTGCTGCTGATCCTGTTCCTGCATCTGCTGCCCGCCCTGATCGCCGGGTTGCTCGTCTATGTCGTGGTCGACGCGCTCGCGCCGTTGCTCGAGGGCCGGATTTCCGGCGCGCTCGCGCGGCAATTGCTGGTCGGCGTGCTGGCGGCCCTGGTGGCGGGCCTGATCGCGTTGCTGATCATCGGCGCGGTGGTGTTCCTGCGCAACGAAATCGGCGATCCCAACACCCTGTTCGACCGCCTGATGCCGCTGATCGACCGCGCGCGCGCGCAACTGCCGGCCTGGATCGTCGCGCATTTGCCGGTGAGCACCGAGGATTTCCGCGTCAGCGCGACCAACCTGGCGCGTGCGCATGTAGCGCAGTTGCAGATGGTGGGCAAGGAAGGGCTGCATGTCGTCGGGCGCATCCTGGTCGGGCTGGTGCTGGGCGCGCTGCTGGCGCTGGCGCACGAACGCGAATCGCCCGGCGGCGGCCCGCTGCGGCGCGAGCTCGGCCTGCGCTGCGCGCGATTCGCGCAGGCGTTCCGCAACATCGTGTTCGCGCAGGTGAAGATCGCCGCGCTCAACACCCTGTTCACCGCGATCTTCCTGCTGATCGTGTTGCCGCTGCTGGGCGTGCACCTGCCGCTGGCGAAGACGCTGGTGGTGGTCACCTTCCTCGTCGGCCTGCTGCCGGTGGTCGGCAACCTGATTTCCAACACGCTGATCGTGATCGTCGCGCTGTCGGTGTCGCTGTGGGTCGCGCTGGGTGCGCTGGTCTTCCTGGTGCTGATCCACAAGTTCGAGTACTTCCTCAACGCGCGCATCGTCGGCAGCCGCATCCGCGCGCGCGCCTCGGAACTCCTGCTGGCGATGCTGGTGCTGGAAACGGCGCTCGGCCTGCCCGGCGTCATCGCCGCGCCGATCTACTACGCGTACCTCAAGAGCGAGCTGG
>JAFEEJ010000234.1 GCA_018241145.1 Pseudomonadota bacterium
CGCGGGCGCCTGCCACGGTGCGAGGTGACTGACGTCGGGCAGGATCATCAGGCCGGCGCCGGGAATCGTGGCGGCGATGTGTTCGGTGTGTGCGCGCTTGATGAATTCCTCGTGGTCGCCATCGACGATCCACACCGGCGTCCTGATCTTCCCGAGTTGCGCGTCGCTCCAGTCCGGCTCGGCCGCCCACAGCCTGCCCATCTGCGCGGCCACGGCATCGAACGCCTGCGGCGGCGGCGAAAGCCGGGCGTATTCGGCTGCCATGCGTGCCATGACCTGTGGGAAGATCGGCTGATTTTCCGGATCACCGCTCATCCCCGAGACGCTCGCATTGGCGCCGAATGCGAACAACTTGCCGATGCGGCCGGGATAGCGCATGGCCAGGTCCAGGCCGATGTTGGCGCCATCGCTCCAGCCCACCACGTCGACACGATGGATCTTCAAGGCATCGAGCAGCGCCACCACGTCGTCGGCCATCAGGTCGTAGCTGAAGGGACGCGCATCGTGCGTGCTGCGGCCCTGGCCGCGGCTGTCCATGACGATGACGGTGTGATGGGCGGCCAGCGCGCCGACCTGGAAACCCCAGTCATCGGAACTGCCCAGGCTGCCGTGCAGCAACAGCACCGGCGGGCCCTTGCCGGTGGTCGCGTAGTAAAGGCTGGCACCCCGGTTTTCGACATGGCCATGGCGCGACATGGCAACGCGTGGCGGAGCCGGCAGGGTTGTCCAGCGCTCGACGTCGGGCACAGCCGACGATGTCGTCGTCGAAGGCGATACGGTTTGGCGCACCGGCGTGGCGGCATGCGCGTGCAGGGCAACCCCGGGAAAACCCGCAGCCAGAAGCAGCAGGGCCATCGTCTTCATTTGCACCCCCTCGTCGCAACCGGATGCTGCCGGCCAATACGACGTGGCCGCCAATGAAGGCGGCCACGCTATCGACTTCGTACTTCAAACCGCGATCGTCAATGCGCCAGTTCGAGCTTGCTCGACACCACCCAGCCCATGTTGCCCAGTTCGTCCGACACCTTCCACCAGATGCCGACCTTGTCGCCGGTGGGATACAGCATCATGCCCGGCTTGAGGCTGCGCACGACGGACGAATGCAGGTCGGCATCCGAATACAGCTTGGTGGCTTCGGTCAGGCGCACCGCCTGCTGCACGTTGTCGGCTTGTGCGTTCGGCGCGTTGTGTTGCAGTTCGCCGACCATCTTGGTGTAGGCGTCGAGATACGCCATCGCGATCACCTGGCCGATCTCGGTATTGGCGTAGCCGCTCGCGCCGCCTGCCGCGAAGCCGCCGAAGAACCCGCCGCCGCCACCGCCGGCCCAGCCGACATCGGTCTTGTCGGCGTGACCCTGTTCCAGCGCGACCTGCTCGGTCGAACGGATGTCGGTCAGGGTCAGCACCACGTCGGCGGTCTTCTTGGAAATGCTGACGCCGCCGACCACGGCGCCGATGCCGTGCGGCAGGAAACTGCCGAGGATGCCGCCGATGTTGGTGTGCTGGGCGTTGCCGTTGCTGTTGGCGATATCGGGCACCAGCACGTAATCCGCCGCCTTCATCTGGCCCTTGCCGATATTGGAACCGACGCGTTCCTCGCCGCTGGCGGCCAGTGCGCGTTCTTCCTGCGCGGCCTGCAGGCCCTGGCCGCGATCGACCAGCGTGAAGCAGCCGGATTGCGCGACGTACACCTTGATCAGCGCGGTCGGCGATTCGAGATTCATCGACGACCACCAGTTGTTGCCGTTCTGCGGTTCGCGCACGGCCAGCGTGCCGATCTTCGCGTTGCAGCGCGGCATCTGCGGCGGCTGGTCGGAACCGGCCCAGCTCGCCGAAGTGAGGAGAACGCCACCGGCAAGCGCGAGCAAGCCGGACCATGATCTGGCACCCAGGGCGCGAATTTTCATTTGAATCCCCTATTCCTGTTGCAGGAAGTCCGCAGTGATGCAAAAGAGGCCGGCGCGCGAGGAAAGCGGCGCGTGGCTTCGATGTCGCTGAATGGCGAGAACTGCGCCCGCGGATATACTCCGGCCCCGCGCGGGTGTCAATCAGGGTTGGGGCAACCGCCAGATATCGAACACGCCGCTGGTACCGCGGGCGTTGGCATTGCCTTCCGGCAGTGCGATGCGGCCGTCCACCACGATCGGGCTGTTCCAGTGGCCGCCGCCGCAATCGAGCCGCGCAAGCGGTCGACCGCTCATCGCGTTATACACGTACACACCGCCTCGCGGGTTGTATACATACAGCAATCCGCCGGCAAGTACGGGACTGGTGCCGGCGCGATTGTTTTGCCATTGCTGCAAGAGGGTATTGCCCGACAGTTTCCACGCCACGGTGCCGTTGTTGTTGGACACATACAGCCAGGTGTCGCCGCCGAAATGACGGATGGCTGGCGCGCTGAGCAACTCTCCGCTCCCCGGCGCCGCCACGCGCGAGGCGGTTTCGCCGCGATGCGGCGTCGTACCGGCCATCTGGCTCCAGTCCAGCACGCGCAGGTAACCGTCCTTGCCGCCCTGCACGACGTAGGAACCGCCGGTCAGCACCGGCGAGGTGGAACCGAGATCGAGATCCTCGCTGTTCAACTGTCCGGTATTGAGCGGCGTGTAGTTGCCGAGGATGTTCGTCGCATCCGGGTCCAGTTCGATCACCGCATCGCCCCAATTCAACTGGCCGTCCCAGAACGCATTGCCGGTGGCGACGTAGAGATTGCCCGTCGCGGTGTCCACCACCGCCCCGGCGCGGCCCCAGATCGCCGCGTGGTAGTGCGGACAATTCGTCGGAACCATCAGCGCAGTCTGGTCGCTGCACAGCGCGTTCCAGACGTGCAGCAGGCTGCCGGTGTTGGCATCCAGCAGTACCACGTGTCCCTGGTACGGCGGTATGTCGCCGCTGAAGCCACTGGTGGTGGCGATCACGCGGCCGTTGAAGAAGTTCAGGCTCGACGCGATCTTCTCGCGAACGGGAAGCTCCGTGATCGGCGTGCTCCAGACGACACTGCCGTCTGCCACCGCCAGCTTCCGGATCATGCCGTCGGGCGACGCGGCATAGAGGTAATTGCGATCGGGATCGGCCACCGGCGTCGCCGTCGTGATCTGGGCAGTGCCCTTGATGCTGTCATAGCTGTCGGGCGTGAATTCCCACAACACCACACCGGCATCGGCATCGATCGCGAGCGTCTTGCCGTACGAAGTGGTCACGAAGAACACGTCGTGCGTCGCGCCATTCACGGTCACGGCGTGCAGGTAGATCGCGGACGAATCCACGGTGCCATCGATGCTGACCTGCTGGCGTTGCAGATTGCGCAGGTCGGAGGCCGTGATTCCGGTCGGAATATCCGGTGCGCTGGTGCGGCCCGGATTCCAGCCGAACATCGGCCAATCCGCGTGCGTTGTCGCGGACAGCGCAGGCAGCGCGGCCGCGGACATGCTTGCGGCCATCAGCACGAAAACGATTCGCGTCTTTCGGTCCATCGCCGATCCCTCGTGAGCGGCAGGGAGCCGCATGTTACACGCGGTGGCCGGCTTTTGCCTGCCCGCAGCGACCCTACGCGAACGGATGTTCCAGCGACGGGCTTTGCGGCGTGAACCAGCGCGCGCCGTCGGCGGTGACATGCATGTCGTCCTCCAGCCGCACGCCGAATTCGCCGGGAATGTAGATGCCCGGCTCGTCGCTGAAGGTCATGCCGGCTTCGATCTTGCGCGTGTTGCCCTGCACGAGGTAATACCACTCGTGCATGTCCATGCCGATGCCGTGGCCGAGGCGGTGCGAGAAATACTTGTAGCCGGGGCCAAAGCCGGCATCGACGATGACCTTGCGCGCGGCGGCGTCGACCGATTCCATCGCCGCGCCCGGATGCGCGGCCGCGAGCGCCGCAGCTTGCGCCTTGCGCACGATGTCGAACACGCGCTTCATCTTGTCGCCGGCCTTGCCCAGCGTGAAGGTGCGGGTGATGTCGCTCTGGTAACCCTCCACGTAGCAGCCGTCGTCCAGCATCACCGGCGTGCCTTCGCGGATCACCTGCGGCTCGCGCGATCCATGCGGCAACGCGGTGTAGGTGCCGACGTTGATGCTGGCCTCGCCGTTGAGGCCCATGCGCGCATAACCGGCATCCACCCAGTCGGAAATCCGCTGCTGGGTCATGCCGGGCTGCAATCCCTGCCAGATCGCCCGGTACAAGGCCAGCGTGGCGTTGTTCGCCACCTGCATCAGCGCGAGTTCCGCGGGGCTCTTGATCGCGCGGCAACCGGCGGTGACGAGCGTCGCCGGCACCAGCTTCGCCTGCGGCATCGCCTCGGCGATGCCGGTGGAACGGAAGTACGGCACCTTTTCCTCGATTCCGAGCACCCCGGTGACGGCGCCTTTTTCGCGCATCACCTGCGCGACCAATGCATACGGGCTCTCGTTCTCCTGCCAGGTGCGCACGTCGTGGCCGAAGCGGATCTGTTCCAGCGCGCGGCTGCGTTCGAACGCGGGCGTGATGTAGACCGGGTCGCCCGACTTCGGCAACAACATGCCCATCAGGCGCTCGCTGGTCCACCACCGCATGCCGGTGTAGTAGTCGAGCGAACTGCCGCCATCCAGGTAGATCGCGTCCATCCCCGACTTGCCCATCAGTTCCTGCGCCTTGGCCAGCCGCGCGCGGCGCTCGTCATCGCCGATCGGCACGATCTGCGACTTGACGGACTTCAATGCCAGGATGGACGCGGGAAGCTTGGCGTCTTCCGCGCCGGATGCCGCCGCGTTCGCGGTGCGGGCGAGCATCGTCGAAGAAACCGCCGCTGCGCCCCATGCCGAAGCCTGCAGGAATCGGCGCCGGGTTCGAAACATGGCTTCGTCACGATGGATCACGGGCTTTCCTCCTGACGCGCAGCGAATCGCGATGGTAGCCCGGATGCAGTGAAGTGGAATCCGGGTTCTTGGCGAGGCGTCAATCCGGGTTCTTCGCGATGTATCCCCCGGATTGCGGCGTTTCGCGCCTTCATCCGGACTATTTGTTGCTGCCCACCGCCTTCTTCACCAGCGCGGCGATCCGCTTTTCATCGGCGGCGGTCAACTTCATCAGCGCAAAGGCGGTCGGCCACAGGTTGCCGTCATCGAGCTTCACATTGCATCTTCGTATCGTTTTTTCGGCCCATTCGATACGGAACGTACTGTCCCCGGCCTCCTGCTTCCGGCACTCTTTACGCATGAGCCCGAACGCGCCACACGCCGCCCCCGAAGTTTCGCGCGGTTCGATGGTGGTCGCGGCGCTGTCGACGATCGTGGAATGGTACGACTTCACGCTGTACCTGTATTTCGCCACGGTGCTGTCGCGGGTGTTCTTCGGCGGCGGCAGGACTTCGCTGCTGGCCACGCTGGCCGGATTCGCGATTGCGTACGGCATGCGGCCGCTGGGTGCGATGTTCTTCGGCCATCTCGGCGACCGCATCGGCCGCCAGCGCACACTGATGCTGTCGATGATGCTGATGACACTGGCGATGCTGGCGACGGCGTCGCTGCCCGATTACGCCGCGATCGGACCGGCGTCCGGCGCGCTGCTGTTGCTGCTGCGCTGTTTCATGGCGTTCTCGGTCGGCGGCGAATACACCGGCGTGGTCGCCTACCTGCTGGAAGGCGCGCGCACGGACCGGCGCGGTCTGGTCACCTCGTTGGCGTCGGCCGCCAGCGAAGTCGGTGCGCTGCTGGCCGTGGCGATCGCCGCGCTGACGGTCGGCGCGATGAACACGGCGCGTCTGGACGCCTGGGGCTGGCGCATTCCGTTCTTCGCAGGCGCGCTGCTGGCGGGTTGTGTCTGGATCGCGCGATCGACGATGGAAGAATCGCCGGATTTCCTGCGGCAGGTGCAACAACGCAGCGTGCCGGAATCTCCGTTGCGCCACACGCTCGTCCATCACCGGCCTGCGCTCGCACGCACCTTCGCCATCTCGGCGCTGGGGTCGATCACCTATTACGTCGGCATCACCTACGTGCCGGCGTTCCTGAGTTCATCAGGGATCCTCGCCGAAGGTCGTTCGCTGTGGCTCTCGACGATTGCCGCGGTCGCCGTCATCTTCGTCACGCCATTCGCCGGTGCGCTGTCCGACAAGGTCGGACGCAAGCCGGTGCTGATCGGATTGGGCCTCGCGGGCATGCTGTTGCCGTTGTCGATGTTCGGCCTGATGGCGGGCGGCGGCGAACCGCGCATCGTCATCGGTGCGATCGTGCTGGCCTGCATCGCCGGCGGCGTGAGCGCGGTCGGCGCACCCGCCACCGCCGAACAGTTTCCCGGCGAAGGCCGGCTCAGCGGCCTCGCGCTCGGCGTGACCGTCGCAACCGTCGTCTTCGGCGGCCTGACGCCCTTCCTTGCGGAACTGCTGGTGCAACGGACCGGATGGGCCGCCCTGCCCGGCGCCATGATCGCGGCCGTCGCACTTGCCGTCCTGCCCGTGTTCCTGACCATGCCGGAGACGCAGCCCGGCTGGGCCCGTGCCCGAGGGCGGGCAAGCAACGATCCCGGGGGCGGTTGACCGCAACCATTGCGCGATCCACGGTTTCATCGAGACCGGAGCGCCAGGGATTGCGCGTCACGCGTTCGCGAAACGGCTTCGCCGAAGTTGGTGATCGTCGCCCTGCTTGTCCTATCATGCGCACGAAGTGCGTGGGTCGCGGGGGTCGCGATGGAGAAGCCACTGGAACGCCGGGTGATGAACATCGCCGAGATCGGCGCGCTCGCGCACCTCTACCGCGGCGAGGTCTATCGATCGACGGTCTGGCGCACCCGTCTCGACACGTCGACGAATTGGGCAGTCGTCACGCTCGGCGTCGCGCTCTCGATCACCTTCGCCTCGCCCGCCGCCTCGCCGCTTCCGCTGCTGCTGGTCGGTATCCTGATCCTGTTTTTCCTGATGCTCGAGGCACGCCGCTACCGTTACTTCAACGTGTGGCGCGCGCGTTGCCGCTGGATGGAAGTGCACTTCTACGCGCGCCTGCTCGACGAAGGCGAGCTTCCGATGGATGGCTGGGAAAAGCGCCTGGCCGACGATTACCGCCACCCGGACTACCACGTCAGCACCCTGGTCGCGATGGGCCGGCGCGTGCGGCGCAATTACCTGTGGATCCTGGCGATCCAGAGCGCTGCCTATGCCGGCAAGCTGATGGTGCACCCGACACCGGTGCAGACCATGGCGGAATTCATCACCCGCGCCCGCATCGGCCCGATACCCGGTCTCTTCGTGCTCGCCGTCGGGGCCGTCTACATCCTCGCCTGGTGCGGCCTCGCGGCCTGGAGCTGGAGCGGCGACCGCCGGCAAAACGAGAACCGGCGCGGCCGCGGCGGCATGGGCTAGCGGAAATATCGGGATGCTCAAAAGCCGTGGTTGTCCCGAAGCGAACCACGCGCGCACGCGGATTCCGCTTCACCGCATCCGGGCCATCTGATTTCCCGACCGGTCAGATATCCGACCACCAGCCGCGTGCCTTCGTCGATGAGCGCAAGCATGGCCTGATCGGAGAACCTCTTCGAATGGTGCAGCACCGCGTTGTGCGTCAGCGCCTCGATGGAGGTCACGCAGACGAATGACGCAAGATCCGGATCGACGGGACGGATCTCGTCGCGGTGCTTCTCCAGATAGGCCTTGAACAAGGCGTAGTTGTCGCGGTTGAAGGTCGCCACGTCCCCGAGCTTGCCCACGCGCGGAATCTGTTCCGCCAGCGCACGATGCAACGCGGGGTCGACACGATGGCCCTTGACCGCCACCGCGACCAGTTTCCGCACCGCCTGCTCCACCGGCAGGTCCATGGCTTCCGCCAGTTCGCCGCGCACGACCCGCAGGATTTCCCGGGTGTGGCGATCGGCCAGCGCCGCGACGAGCGCTTCCTTGCACGGGAAGTATTGGTACAGCGAACCCACGCTCACGCCCGCCACCTCGGCGATCCGGTTGGTGCTGGCCTTGTCGAAACCTTCCCTGACCAGAATGCGAGCCGTCGCCTCGACCAGCGCGTCGACCGTCGCGCGCGATCGCCGCTGCGACGCCTGTTTCCTGGGCTTGGTGGACGGCTTTCGCGCCATTTTCCGGTGTACCGGATGCGAGTATCAAAAGCGAATTATCGCTCGTATTCTAATCCGCACCGAAACGTTGGACAACCACGCGTTCGAGGCGCGCGCTCTACGCGCAATCCATTCGATGAAGGAGGACCACGACATGCAAGACACCCTGCAACGCCTGTTCCGATACAAGGCATGGGCCGACGACGAACTGCTGACGACTCTGGGCAGGCTCGGCGGCGAAAGCCCCGTCACGCAACTGGCCATCAAGGCCCTGAGCCACACGTACGTGGTCGACCGGATCTTCGCCGCGCACCTGCGGCACAAGGGCCACGCATACACCTCGGCGAACCTCGCCGAGCTGCCGACGCTGAAAACCCTGTCGGCGGACATCCGGGCGAGCGACAGGGAATACATGGACTACGTCTCCACGCTGGACCGCGAGCAACTGGCCGAATCGCTCGACTTCACGTTCACCGACGGCGCGCCGGGCCGGATGTCGCGCGAGGAGATGCTGATGCACGTGATCACCCACGGCGTCGGCCACCGCGGACAGGTCAGCGCGGTCATGCTGCTGAATTCCATCGCGCCTGCAAACGACGGCTTCACGACCTGGCTGCACCAGGCCGAGGCTTCGGCGAGAAGGCGCGTGAATCCGGATCAGGCCGCACGATCCACGCCCCCGCCTGTTACGGTTCCGTGACCGGCGGGCGTATGCGGCAGGGCGATGTTTTCGCACGCGAAGCATTCCCATGCCGCCACAACCGCGTGCGGAAGACGGAATCAGGAGCCATCGCCAGGACAGCGCGCGCCGGAAAAGCTCCTCGAACCGCTTCCGCCGCAACCCGCTATATTTGAACCGCACGGCGCAGGGGCGCCGATCACGGGGGAATCGACGCCATGACGACACGAGCCAAAGGGCCGCTGTCCGGTTTCGGCTGGCTGCAGCGCGGCATCGGCGTGGGCTTCCGCCATCCGAAGCCGATCTTCGGAGGGGCGGGCTTCCTGCTGCTGGCGTGCCTGGTGCCCTCGCTGATCACGTTGCCGCTCCAGTTTCAAATGCGAACCGCCGGCGCATCGCCGAACCTCGTCATCTTCGGCGGCATCATGGTGGTCTCCATGCTGATCGGCTTGTTGATCGTGCCGCTTTATGCAGGTTACCTGCAGGTGATCGATGCGGCCGAACGCGGGCTGCCGACCCGCGCGCGCGATATCTTCAATCCTTACCGGCAAGGCGAAGCCGTGCGCCTGATCGGCTACGGGCTAGCGCTCATCGCGATCTACATCGCCGTGCTGGCCGTCGTCATCGCGGCGACGGGCGGCGGCATCGCCCGCTGGTACATGCAGGTGCTGAGCGCGCAGGCCAACCATCAACTGCCGCCGGGCTTGCCTCCGGGCTTCGGCATCGCCATGGCACTGTTGACCGTGTTCGGTCTTTTCATGATGGGTTTCTATTCGGTCAGCCTCGGCCAGATCGCGCTGCGCCGCCGCGGCGTATTCCACGCCATCGGCGACGGCGTGATGGGGGCGTTGAAGAACCTGCTGCCGCTGATCGTACTGGCGGTCACCCTTGTGCTCGCCTGGATCGTCGTGATGATCGCCTTTGCGATCCTGGCCGTCCTGCTCGCCCTGCTCGGCAAACTGGTCGGCGCATGGTTGATGCTCCTGCTGGTGATCCCGCTCTACATCGCCCTGTTGCTGGTGGTGCTCACGGTGATGTTCGGCGTGGTGTATTACCTGTGGCGGGATGTCTGCGGAGGCGACCCGGCATCGGGCATGGCCCCGGCGATCGCTGCCTGACCTGCGCCACCCTCCCCCGCGCCAAGGCGGCCACGGCCGCCTTGGCAGCGTTGGTGTTTGGGGCCCGGACGGCGTCGCGTGGCCCTTTTCCAGCGGT
>JAFEEJ010000235.1 GCA_018241145.1 Pseudomonadota bacterium
ATGCGGATGCGTTATAGCTGCGGTGCATCCAATTTCAAATTCGAGCAACTCAGTTCTGCGCGCAAATGGCTATATCTCTCCAAGCCGCCCAATCCGGATCGTCATTAGTTTCGATTTGTATCGGATAAAGGGAATGGCCAGAGAGGAGATCGTTCATGCGCGCTAACCACAACTCGAAATTTTGTGCGTAGAAAATCCATTCCTTTCGTGAGTTCCCAGTCACGACAAGCATTAGATACGCAAGATGCTCCTCACCATCAAGAGGGGTAATTGCATCTTCGAACGCTATCTGCCGCTCGTTGTCTTCTGGTGGCGGCATACCATTGTTACTACTGCCGTCATAGCTCCAGTAGACATTGATGAGTATCGGAAAATCAGATATGCGGCTAACAGCAAGCGGCATATGCATCCGAAATCGGAATATCAGTGGCAAGCCGTCCTCTTTTCCGGTTGCAGTCGCCCAGACGTCTTGGTTCAACGATTCAGTCGCTGATGCATTTCCCACCATTAGCAGCTCCCGCAAATTGTGTGGTTGGCACGGACGCGCAAATTCGGATTCACTGGGCAGCCTTTCCCTGCTTCGCCACCGCCGCCGCCTTGGCGGCGATGTCGTCGGCGTTGCCGAGATAACGGCGTCCCAGCGATTTCAATGACTGATCGAATTCGTACACGATCGGTACGCCGGTGGGGATATTCATCTCCACGATCGCGTCGTCGGAAATATCGTCGAGGTACTTGATCAGCGCGCGCAGGGAATTGCCGTGCGCGACGACCAGCACGCGCTGGCCGGCGCGGATCGCCGGTGCCAGCGTTTCGTGCCAGTACGGCAGCACGCGCGCGACGGTGTCCTTCAGGCATTCGGTCAGCGGAATCTGCCCGGGCGAAAGTCCGGCGTAGCGCGGATCGTCGGCGAACGTGTTCTGCTCGCTTGTCCACGCCGGCGGCCGGATGTCGTAGCTGCGCCGCCAGATGTGCACCTGCTCGTCGCCGTATTTCGCTGCGGTTTCGGCCTTGTCCAGGCCGGTCAGCGCGCCGTAATGGCGTTCGTTCAAGCGCCAGTCGGTGCGCACCGGCAGCCACATCCGGTCCATCGAATCCTCGATTTCCCACAGCGTGCGCACCGCGCGCTTCAGCACCGAGGCATGCGCGTGGTCGAAGTCGAAGCCTTCGCGCTTCAGAAGGCTTCCCGCCTCGCGCGCTTCCTGTCGGCCGAGTTCGGACAGGTCCACGTCCGCCCAGCCGGTGAAACGGTTTTCCTTGTTCCACTGGGACTGGCCGTGGCGGATCAGGACAAGCTTGGGCATGGCGGTTCCTGCCTCATGGGACGGAGGTCATTCTAAGCGAGTGACTTCCGGGCATGGCTGGAATCCAGCTAAACCTTTTCGTGCGAAGCAGCATCCATGCATGGGATTCCCCACACCGAGGTCCGCCATGAACGCGCGCTTTTTCATCCTGCTGCCCTTGCTGCTGCTCACCACCGCCTGCGTCGCCGGCGACGAAGGCGGCAGCGGCACGTCCAAGGTCAACGGCTCGGTGAACATCGAGGCGGGACAGGCGCCTGCGGACGCCAACACCGTCAACGGCTCGATCCGCGTGGCCGACAAGGCGAAGGTCGAGGACGCCTCCACCGTCAACGGCTCGATCTCGCTGGGCGACCAGGCCACCGCGAAATCCGTCAATACCGTGAACGGCTCGGTCAAGCTCGACCACGGCGCGCAGGTGAGCGGCAACATCGAATCGGTGAACGGCTCGCTGAAACTGGCGCCGGGCGCCGAGGTGGGCGGCCACGCCACCAACGTCAACGGACACATCATCGTCGACGGCGCGCATGTCGGCGCGGGTCTGGAAACCGTGGACGGCGACATCGACGTGATCGGCGGCGCGCGCGTGGACGGCGGCATCCTGGTGCGCAAGCCGGATTCGGGTGGCTGGTTCCACTTCGGCATCGACCGCACGCCGGTGGTGACCATCGGCCCCGGCGCGACCGTCAACGGCACGCTGAAGTTCGAACGCGAAGTGAAACTCTATGTCAGCGACAAGGCCCATGTCGGCCAGATCGTCGGCGCCACGCCGGTGAAGTTCAGCGGCGAGCAACCTCCAGCCAATTGAAACTTGCGGCAATGCAGGCCAATGGATGGCCGTCGCTGAGCGAGCTTCAGCGCCGTGCATGACGCCGAGGCGCGCAGCCGAACGGCGGAGCAAGCGCCGCATGTTCGAGCGCATGGATGCGCGAGTTCGGCGCGGCCGCCGTTCGGCGAGCGCCGAGGGAAGTTGAGGCAACAGGAGGTTGCTGAAACCGTCATGCCCGCGCGCAATGGTTTTGGCGACTTTTGCCGAAACAAAAGTCGCACGCTCGCGGCAGCGAGCGGAACCGGCTTTCTTGGAATGGGGTCTTATCGAATGCCGGACCCGGCATTCGCCAAGCAAGCTCGGCGCCGGCATGACGAGCCAAGAAAAACGTCTGGCATCAGGAACGCAATCCCACACCCCTGTGCAACAGCGTCAGCGCGACGGCGGCCAGCGCGATCGCGAACGCCAGCATCACCGCGTAGGTGATCCAAACCGCCACGTCGCTGATGCCGAGCACGCCGTAGCGGAAGGCGTTGACCATGTACAGGATCGGGTTGCCCAGTGAAACCTCCCGCCACGGCGAGCCCAGCGCGTTGACCGAATAGAACACGCCGCCGAGATAGGTCAGCGGCGTCAGCACGAAGGTCGGAACGATCGCGATGTCGTCGAACTTCTTGGCGAACATCGCGTTGATGAAACCCGCCAGCGAGAAGATCGTCGAACCCAGCAGCACCGTGCTGATGGTGACCAGCGGATGCGCGATGTGCAGCGAGGTGAAGAACAGCGCGATCACCAGCACGATTGCGCCGACCAGCAAGCCGCGCAGCACCGCCCCGGCGACGTAACCGGACAGCACCACCCAGCTCGGCATCGGCGAGGCCAGCAGCTCTTCGACGTAACGCCCGAATTTGGAGCCGAAGAAGCTGGATGTGATGTTGCCGTAGGAATTGGTGATCACGCTCATCATCACCAGCCCCGGCACGATGTACTGCATGTAGCTGAAACCGTGCATCGACCCGATGCGGCTGCCGATCAAACGCCCGAAGATCACGAAGTACAGCGTCATCGTGATGGCCGGCGGGATCAGCGTCTGCGTCCAGATGCGCAACATGCGCTTCACTTCGCGGCGCGTGATGGTGTACAGCGCGACGGCATTCGCGCGCGCGACGGAAAATTCGCGCGCCTCGACATCGACGGCGGCTTCTGCGCGCACGTCGTTCATGCGCCGCCGTCCGACCCGTCGCCATCCCGGGGCTGCGCGCGGCGTTCCGGCAGGCCTGTCCGGAATGAAGACAAGGATATTCCGAGGCGCATTCGTTTCATGCCGCGGCCCTGCCCTGATCCGGCTTGCCGTGCTCGACCAGCCGCACGAACAGTTCCTCCAGCCGGTTGGTCTTGTTGCGCAGCGAGGTCACGGTGATGCCGCGCCCGGACAACGCCGCGAACAGCGAATTCAGGTCATGGCTCTTGGACATCTCCGCTTCCAGGGTTTGTGCGTCGATGCGCGTCAGTTTCACGCCCGGCACCTCCGGCAAGGCTTCGCCGGCGAAGCCCGCGGGCACGTCGAGGATGAAGGTTTCCACGTCCAGCTTGGCCAGCAAGGTGCGCATGGCGGTGTTTTCCACGATGTTGCCGTGGTCGATGATCGCGATGTTGCGGCACAGCTGCTCGGCTTCCTCCAGGTAATGCGTGGTCAGGATCACCGTGGTGCCGGCGCGGTTGATGCCGGTGATGAACTGCCACATCGAACGGCGGATTTCGATGTCCACGCCCGCGGTCGGCTCGTCCAGGATCAGCAGGCGCGGTTCGTTCATCATGGCGCGCGCGATCATCAACCGCCGCTTCATGCCGCCCGACATCATGCGGGTCTGCTGGAATGCCTTGTCCCAGATGCGCAGTTCGTTGAGGTATTTCTCCGCACGCGGCCGGGCGACATCGCGCGGGATGCCGTAGAACCCGGCGACGTTGACGCAGATGTCGAACGGCGTCTCGAACTGGTTGAAGTTGATTTCCTGCGGCACCAGCCCGATCTGCCGCATCACCGCGCCGCGGTCGCGGTGGATGGAAATGCCGAACGCGCGCGCGTCCCCGGAGGTGGGGTTCACCAGCGAGGAAAGGATGCCGATCAGCGTGGATTTGCCCGCGCCGTTGGGGCCCAGCAGCGCGAAGAAATCCCCCGGTTCCACGCGCAGCGACACGCCCTTCAGCGCCTCGACGCCGTTGGCGTAGGTCTTGCGCAGATCGACGGTTTCCAGCGCGGGGACGGCGGGCATCCCTTATTATATCGGCCTTTGTCCGGATACCGGCGGCGCAAGTGGCGGAACATTTTCAACTCGAGCTTGAAGACAGTTTCATGCTGGCACCCGCGGTGCGCCACATGGCGTTCGTGCGCGCCGACGGCGCGCCGTTCGCGTTCGTGCCCGGGCAATTCATCCAGGTGCATTTCCACTACGACGACGGCAAACCGACCAAGCGCAGCTATTCGGTCGGCACCATCGGCGATGGCGAGGGCGCGGTGCGGCGGCTGGAAATCGCGGTGAGCTATGTCGAAGGCGGCGCCGCGACGCGGTTGCTCGGCGGCCTGCAGCACGGCGGCAGCGTCGAGGCCAGCGGCCCGTACGGACGCTTCTGCCTGGACGACAAGGATGCGAACCGGCGCTATCTGCTGATCGCCACCGGCACCGGCGTCACGCCCTATCGCGCGATGCTGCCGCAGATCGAAAAACTGATCGCGGCGCGCGGTTGCCGCTTCGAACTGCTGTACGGCGCGCGCAGCGAACAGGAATTGCTGTACGGCGAGGAATTCGAAGCCTTCGCGCGCGCGCACGAGGGCTTCGCTTTCCATCCCTGCTTCTCGCGCGGCGCACGCGCCACGCCGCGGCCCCACGACCGGCTCGGCTACGTGCAGGCGGTGCTGCCGGAATTCGCCCCCGATCCGCAGCACGACATCGCCTACCTGTGCGGCAATCCGGACATGGTGGACGCCGTCTTCACCGAATTGAAGGAAGCGGGCCTCGCGGTGCAGCACATACGCCGCGAGAAGTACGTCTCCTCGCGTTGACGCGCGGTGTAGGACGATCCCTACGTTGGCCCGCGGCGCGCGCCGCTTTCCGCGCCGTTCCCGCGGCGCTACGCTGTCCACCACTGAAGGAGACCGGCGATGATCGACGTGCAAGGCATCGACCAGCTCGCCCAGCGGCTCGCCTCGCTGGTGCCGCCCGGCCTGAACGCCGCGCGCGATGACCTGCAGGCGAACTTCCGCTACGTGCTGGCGAATGGCTTGCGACGGCTCGATCTGGTCACGCGCGAGGAGTTCGACGCGCAGCGCGCGGTGCTTGCGCGCACGCGCGAACTGGTCGCGCAACTGGAAGCGCGTGTGGCGGAGCTGGAAACGCAACACGCGGGGTGATGGCTACACGACAGTTTCCCAAATCCCCGCCCAGGCGGGGATGCAGGCGGGGTTTTGCCTGCGGCCGGCGCGACAACGCACGCATCCGCGCCATGTGGTTTCCGTCATCCAGGGCCGGATTGCCCTGGACCCAGACCAAGGACGAACTCTGGATTCCAGGCGCCGCGGGGGCGGCGCCTGGAAGGACGGAGGACGCAACCAGGACGTCCGCGCGCTTCCCCCGGAAACATCTTTCCCGCCGGCCCGTGTCCGCTCGCAGCCCCGCCCGGCTGCCTCGCACGCGTGCCGATCGCGGAACGGAGACCTTTGCGTGCCATCGCCATGTCGCTCGCAGTCGCCCTGACCCGCGCACAGGAAGGCGTCGCCGCTCCGCTGGTGACGGTCGAGGTGCATCTGTCCGGCGGCCTGCCGGGCACTTCGATCGTCGGCCTGCCGGAAGCAGCGGTGCGCGAGGCGCGCGACCGCGTGCGCGTGGCGATCCAGAACACCCAGTTCGAATATCCCGCGCGCCGCGTGACCGTCAATCTGGCGCCGGCCGAATTGCCGAAAGACGGCGGCCGGTATGATCTCGCGATCGCGCTCGGCATCCTCGCCGCCGGCGGACAATTGCCGCGCGAGTCGCTGCACGGTTGCGAATTCCTCGGCGAACTGGCGTTGTCGGGTGAACTGCGCCCGGTGACGGGCGTGTTGCCGGCGTTGCTGCGCGCGCGACACGGCAAACGCTGCGTCATCGTGCCGGTGGAAAACGCGCGCGAAGCGGCGTTGTTGAACGACGTCGAAGTGCGCGTGGCGCGCACGCTCGCGGAAGTCTGCGCGCACCTGCGCGGCGCGGAATCGCTGCCTGCGCCCCGCAACGACGATGCGATGCCGTCGCCCGCGGGCAGCGGCGGGCCCGACCTCGCCGATGTGCGCGGCCAGTTGCAGGCGCGCCGCGCATTGGAGATCGCCGCGGTCGGCGGGCATCACCTGCTGATGATCGGCCCGCCCGGCACCGGCAAGTCGATGCTGGCCGCGCGCCTGCCCGGCATCCTGCCGCCGCTGGACGAAAACGAAGCGTTGCAAGCCTGCGCGGTGCGCTCGGTGTGCGGCCTGCCGATCGAACCGGGCGACTGGAAGCGCCGCCCTTTCCGCGCGCCGCACCACACCGCTTCCGGCGTGGCGCTGGTCGGCGGCGGCTCGCATCCGCGGCCCGGGGAAATCTCGCTGGCGCACCACGGCGTGCTGTTCCTCGACGAACTGCCGGAGTTCGACCGGCACACGCTGGAGGTGCTGCGCGAACCGCTGGAATCGGGGCGCATCGTGATTTCGCGCGCCGCACGTCAGGCGGAATTCCCGGCGCGCTTCCAGCTGGTCGCGGCGATGAATCCGTGTCCTTGCGGATATGCCGGCGACCCCAACGGCCGCTGCCGTTGCACGCCCGATGCGATCGCCCGTTACCGCGGCCGCATTTCCGGGCCGCTGCTCGATCGCATCGACCTTTGCGTGGACGTCCCGCGGCTGCCGCTGTCCGAGCTCGACGGCGCAAGGCGCGCGCAGGACGAATCCTCGGAAACCGTGCGCACGCGCGTGATCGGCGCACGCGCACGCGCCATGGCGCGCGCCGGAAAACCCAATGCGGCGTTGAGCACCCGCGAAATCGAACGCGACTGCGCGCTGGGCGACGGCGAGCGCGCCCTGCTGCAACGCGCGATGGACAAGCTGGGCCTGTCCGCGCGCGCCTACCACCGCGTGCTGCGCACGGCGCGCAGCATCGCCGACCTTGCCGACAGCGACAGGATCGGCCGCGCGCACCTCGCCGAAGCCCTGCAATACCGTCGCGGCGACGCCGGCGCTGCCCACGCCTGAAGCCGGCGCCCTTTCTGCACCCCCGCGTCGGTGCGCCGGGCATGGCATCCTAGTGGGCCATGCCCGGCCTGATCCCCGAACGTTTCATCGACGAACTGCTGGCCCGCGTCGACATCGTCGACGTGGTGCAGCGGCACGTGCCGCTGAAACGCGCGGGCCGCGAGTGGACGGCGCGTTGTCCGTTCCACGACGAGCGCTCGCCCTCGTTCTACGTCAGCCCGGCGAAACAGTTCTTCCATTGCTTCGGCTGCGGCGCGCACGGCAGCGCGATCAAGTTCCTGATGGATTACGAGCGGCTGGAATTCCCCGACGCCGTCGAGGAGCTGGCGCAGTCGGTCGGCCTGAAGGTGCCTCGCGAAGGCGGCGACGAGCGGCCGCGCGAGGACAAGACCGACCTGTACGCGCTGCTGGATTCGGCCGCGCGTTTCTACCAGGACGAACTGACGGCGAGCGAAACCGCGCGCGCGTACTGCGAGCAACGCGGCCTGGATGCCGCGGCTTGCCGGCACTTCCGCATCGGCTGGGCGCCTGCGGGCTGGGATGGCCTGAAGCGCGCGCTGGGCACGAACGACGTGCGCCTGAAATTGCTGGAGCAGGCCGGCATGTTGTCGACGGGCGAGCGCGGCAACAAGTACGACCGCTTCCGCGAGCGCCTGATGTTCCCGATCATGGATCGGCGCGGACGCGTGATCGCGTTCGGCGGAAGAGTCCTGGAATCAAAGCCCAGCGCGCATCCTGCGCGCGAAAGTCAAAAAGCCGGCGTCCCTGCCGGCACTTCTCAACACAGCCCCAAATATCTCAACTCGCCGGAAACGCCGTTGTTCCACAAGGGCCGCGAGCTGTTCGCGTTCTGGCAGGTGCGGCAGGCGAACACCAGGCTGGAACGCCTGCTGGTGGTCGAGGGCTACATGGATGCGATCGCGCTGCACCAGGCGGGCATCACGCAGGCCGTCGCCACGCTCGGCACCGCGACCACGCACGAACATGCCGAGTTGCTGTTCCGCGCGGCACCCGACGTGGTGTTCTGTTTCGATGGCGACCGCGCCGGACGTTCGGCCGCGTGGCGCGCGCTGGAATCCGTGCTGCCGCGCATGCGCGACGGTCGCCAGGCGTTCTTCCTTTTCCTGCCCGAAGGCGAAGACCCGGACTCGCTGGTGCGTGCGGAAGGCCGGGCCGGATTCGAGGCGCGCATCGCGCAGGCGTTGCCGCTGTCGGAATATTTCTATTCGGAACTCTCACGCGACGTCAACGTCGCCACGCTCGACGGCCGGGCGCGGCTCGCGGAACACGCCAAGCCCCTGCTGCTGAAATTGCCGGATGGCGCGTTCCGCGACCTGATGTATGCGGAGCTGGAAAAACGCACGGGACTCAACAGCGGGACCACCGCACCCGCTCCGCTGCGGGCGCCGACGAGGCACGCCGCCGCGGCAAACGCCACGCCGCACCGCACGCTGGTGCGCAGCGCGATCGCCATGCTGCTGGCCGAACCTTCGCTTGCGGACGACGCGGAATCGCCTTGCGCGTTCGCGGCGCTGGACAAGCCGGGCGTGCCGCTGCTGATCGAATTGCTGGACGTGGCGCGCGCGCGGCCCGGCATCAACACCGCCGCGTTGCTGGAGAACTTTTCGCAGCGCCCGGAATCTTCCGCCCTCCAGAAACTCGCGATGATCGAATTCCCCGGCGACGCGGACGCGTTGCGCGCGGAATTCGCCGATGCGCTGCGAAAACTGGTGGCGCAAACCGCGCAGCAACGCCTGGACGCGCTGGTCCGCAAGCAATCCGAAGGCACGCTGGACGACGAAGAAAAAAACGAATTGCGCGGCCTGCTGGCGCGCAAGGGGCAGGCAGGCTCGATCGCCGGAACCTGATCCCGGCGGGCAACGGGATCGAGTTCCGCCTACCATGGCGTGTCCTTTCCGGTACGCCAAGAATGTCCTCGACCGACGACCCATCCGACGTTCCCCCGCAGGACCGCATTCCCCGGCACACCACGCCGACGTGGGAAGTGGAGTTGCTGATTTCCGGCGTCGCGGTGTTCGCGATGCTGCAGCTGCCGGGGTGGTTGAACGACCGCTTGCGGTTCGTGCTGCCGCGCTTCGGCGCCAACTGGGACGGCGCGCTCGCGATCGTGTTCGTGTACCTCGTCGGCGCCGCGGTCATCCTCGCGGCCACGTTCGCGCTGCATCTGCTGCTGCGCGCGTACTGGATCGCGCTGGTCGGCATGCATTCGGTGTATCCGGACGGCATCCGCTGGGAGCGCTTGCGGATGGGGCCGATCGAACGCGAGGTGATGCAGCGACGCGACGGCGACTTCTCGGCCATGATCGAACGCGCCGACAATCGCGCCTCGATCGTGTTTGCCATGGGCGTGGTGCTGGCGGCGGGCCTGCTTCTGCTCACCGCCCTGATCGTGGCACTGTTCGCGGCGGCGTTGGCGGTCACGCTGGCGCTGCACCTGTCCGTTCGCGCCGACCAGATGCTGATCGCCTGCGTGCTGATCGTGGCCATGCCGGTGGTGTTGCTGCATTGGCTGGACCGCAGGCTGGGCGCGCGGCTGCGTGCAGGCGGCGTCATGCACCGCGCGTTTGCGGCGACATTCGATCTTTATGCGCGTCTCGGATTCGCCAACCGGGGCGGCGTGCTGGCCATGGTTTCCAGCCACCACGGCCGTTGGCGCGTGCAGGCCATCGCCATGGCGGCGATGATGGTGTGCGTCCTTTCCGCCGTCTTCGGGCAACGCTTCGCGCTTCATCCCGAGCTGTTCGGGGATTACGCGTGGTTCCCGCAGTTCCACGGCATCAACGCGAACGGTGTCGATGCCGCCTACTACGACGACCAGCGCGATCCGCTTTCCAGCGGAACCGAACCGTTCGTGCAGAGCATGCAGATCGCGGGCGACTACCTGCGGCTGGTGGTGCCGTACCAGCCCGATCGCGATGCCGAGGCGATGCAGCGCACCTGCCCATCGGCGCGGACGATCGCCGGCGCCGATGCGCGGGCGGATGCGTTGCTGCGTTGCCTGGCGGCGCTGCACCTCGTGGCGCTGGACGGCCAGCCGCTGCCCGGGCTGCGCTACGACGCAGGCAGCGACGCGCGTTCCGATCGCCCGGCGCTGGTGGCCATGATCGACGTGCGCACGCTCGCGCCGGGACGCCACGCGCTCGCGGTCGCGCGCGCGCCGTCCGCGGAAAACGTCGGCGGCCGACCCGCCGATCCCTGGATCATTCCGTTCTGGCGTTGATCGCGGCGCATGGAACCAAGCGCTCGCCCGGAGGATCCACGCGTCGTGACGACGCCGCCGCGCAAGATCGTGCACGTGGACATGGATGCGTTCTACGCCTCGGTCGAGCAACGCGACGATCCTTCGCTGCGCGGCCGGCCGGTGGTGGTGGCGTGGAAGGGCGCGCGTTCGGTGGTGTGCGCGGCGAGTTACGAAGCGCGCAGGTTTGGCGTGCGCTCGGCGATGCCGGCGATGCGCGCCGAGCGCCTGTGTCCGCAGGCGGTGTTCGTGCCGCCGGATTTCACGCGGTACAAGGCGGTATCGCGGCAGGTGCGCGAGATCTTCGCGCGGCACACCGACTTGATCGAACCGTTGTCGCTGGACGAGGCCTACCTCGACGTCAGCACGCCGAAATCCGGGCTGTCCTCGGCGACCGCGGTGGCCGAAGCGATCCGCGCCGCGATCCGCGCGGAGACACGATTGACCGCCTCGGCCGGCGTGGCGCCCAACAAGTTCCTCGCCAAGATCGCTTCCGATTTCCGCAAGCCGGATGGCCTGTTCGTGGTGCGCCCGCACGAGGCGCTGGGGTTCCTTTCGCCGTTGCCGGTGGAACGCCTGCCGGGCGTGGGCAAGGTGATGCACGGCAAACTCGCCGAATTGCGCATCGCCACGGTCGCCGACCTGCGCGCGTTCGATGCAGCGCAACTGGAACGCCGCTTCGGGCGCTACGGCCGGCGCCTGCACGAATTGTCGTTCGGCATCGACGAGCGCCCGGTGACGCCGCATCAGCCGACCTTGCAGGTTTCCTGCGAGGACACGCTGGAACGCGATTTGCCGCTGGACGAACTCGCGCCGCACATCGAGCGGCTCGCGGAAAAAACCTGGGCCGCGCATCAACGTGAAGAAAGCGAACGCCACCGCGTCGCACGCAGCGCCGTGCTGAAGCTGAAGACCGCGGACTTCCATGTCCTGACGCGGACGGTGACCCCCGCCGAACGCCCATCCTCCGCAAGGCAGCTCGCGGGGATCGCCTGCGCGCTGCGCGCACGCGTGACGCTGCCGCCGCGCACGCGCTATCGCCTGGTCGGCGTGGGGCTGGCCGGCTTCATCGATGTCGACAGCGCCGATGCACAGCCGGAACTGTTTGGCGAAGCCGCGCGATGACCCACGATCGGGTTACAACACCTCGCCCAGATCCTTGCCGATCTTCTCCGGCGTATCCGTCGGCGCGTAACGGCGCACGACCTTGCCGTCGCGATCGATCAGGAACTTGGTGAAGTTCCACTTGATCGCTTCGCTGCCGAGCACGCCCGGCGCTTCGTGCTTGAGCCACCGGTACAGCGGATGCGCGTTCGCGCCGTTGACTTCGATCTTGGCGAACATCGGAAAACTCACGTCGTAGGTCAACGAGCAGAAATTGCGGATTTCCTCCGCGTCGCCCGGCTCCTGGTGACCGAACTGGTCGCAGGGGAAACCCAGCACCACGAAGCGCCGATCCTTGTGTTCGCGGTACAGCGCCTCCAGCCCCGCGTATTGCGGCGTGAAGCCGCACTTGCTGGCCACGTTGACGACCAGCGCGACCTCGCCGCGATACGCATCCAGCTTGCGCGGCCCGCCTTCCAACGTGTCCGCCTCGAAATCGAAGATCGTGGTCATAACCAGCTCCCGTAGCGTCGCAGGTACAGCCGTTTCACCAGCTGGGTCAGCACCCAATAGCACACCAGCGTGGCAGCCAGCCACGCGAAATACGCGGGCGGCATCGGCGTCATGCCGAGCTTGTCGCCCAGCACGGTGAACGGAATCAGCACGCCCACGCCCATGATCGCCAGCGTCATCGCCATCACGGGCGCCGCGGCGATGCTCTGCACGAACGGGATCTTGCGCGTGCGGATCAGGTGCACGATCAGCGTCTGCGACAACAGGCCTTCGATGAACCAGCCGGTCTGGAACAGCGACTGGTGCGCGACGGAGTTCGCGCCGAACACGAACCACAGCAGCGCGAAGGTGGTGAGGTCGAAGATCGAACTGACCGGACCGATCCGCACCATGAAGCGGCCGATGTCGCCCGCGTCCCACTTGCGCGGGGACGCCAGGTATTCCTCGTCCATGCGGTCGAACGGAATCGACAGCTGCGAGATGTCGTACAGCAGGTTCTGCACCAGGATCTGCAGCGGCAGCATCGGCAGGAACGGCAGGAACGCGCTCGCGATCAGCACGCTGAAGACGTTGCCGAAGTTGGAACTGGCGGTCATCTTGATGTACTTGATGATGTTGCCGAAGGTCACGCGGCCATCCAGCACACCCTCTTCCAGCACCATCAGGTTCTTTTCCAACAGGATGATGTCGTCCGACTCCTTGGCGATGGCGGTGGCGGTATCCACCGAGATGCCG
>JAFEEJ010000236.1 GCA_018241145.1 Pseudomonadota bacterium
CATGCCCGCGGGCAACGACGGGATCACCCCCAGCACCCACAGCACGTGGCCGTTGCGGCTGACCTTCCACAGCCCCGGTCCCGGCAGCACGCCGGTGACGCTGACCGTTTCCAGCGTGGTGATGCTGGAGATGGACGCGGGTTGCGACGACGGCGCCGTCGGAATTCGTGCTGCGGTCTGCGCGACTGCGGACGCGCAGAGCAGCGATGCTACTCCGAAGATCAAAGCGGCGCGCATGGCGCATTGACCTCGTTTTGCGTGCGCGGTTCCGCGATCCTCACATCGCCGCGATCAGCGCGTCGCCGAATCCGGAACACTTCACCTCTTTCGCGCCTTCCATCATGCGCGCGAAATCGTAGGTGACGGTCCTGGCCGCGATCGCCTTGTCCATCGCCGTGATGATCGCGTCCGCGGCTTCGGTCCAACCCAGATAACGCAGCATCATCTCGCCCGACAGGATCACCGAGCCCGGGTTGACCTTGTCCTGGTTCGCGTACTTCGGCGCGGTCCCATGCGTGGCCTCGAACACCGCATGCCCCGAAACGTAGTTGATGTTGCCGCCCGGCGCGATGCCGATGCCGCCGACTTCCGCGGCCAGCGCATCGGAGACGTAATCGCCGTTGAGGTTCAAGGTGGCGATCACGTCGTATTCTTTCGCCCGCGTCAGGATCTGCTGCAGGAACGCATCGGCGATGACATCCTTTATCACGATGCCGGCGCCCGGCCTGCCCTCCGGGATCACGTGCCAGGGGCCGCCGTCCAGTTCCACTGCGTCGAAGAAATCGCGCGCGACCTGATACCCCCAGTCGCGGAACGCGCCCTCGGTGAACTTCATGATGTTGCCCTTGTGCACCAGCGTCACCGACTTGCGGCCGTTCTGGATCGCATAGGCGATCGCGCTGTGCACCAGCCGTTCGGTGCCGAGCCGGCTGACCGGCTTGATGCCGAGGCCGACCTCGACCTGCAAGTCCCGATGCGGCGCGCCGATCGATTCCAGTTCCTTCTGCCACGCATCCACTTTCGCCTGCGTGCCGAAACGGATCTTGTCGAACAGCTTGGGAAATTTCGCCTGCAGGAATTCCAGCACTTCGCGCGACTCGTCCGTGCCGCCGGTCCACTCGATGCCGGCGTAGATGTCCTCAGTGTTCTCGCGGTAGATCACCATGTCCACGTCTTCGGGTTTCTTCACCGGCGAGGGCACGCCCTTGAACCAGCGCACCGGCCGCACGCAGCAATACAGGTCCAGCATCTGCCGCAGCGCGACGTTGAGCGAACGGATGCCGCCGCCGACCGGCGTGGTCAGCGGGCCCTTGATCGAGACGAGGTAATCGCGGCAGGCCGCGACGGTTTCGTCGGGCAGCCAGTTGCCCGTCTGATGGAACGCCTTTTCGCCGGCCAGCACTTCCATCCACATCAGTTGCCGCTTGCCGCCGTAGGCTGATCTGACCGCCGCATCCAGCACGCGCACCGAGGCGCGCCAGATGTCCGGGCCGGTGCCGTCGCCTTCGATGAAGGGGATGACCGGGCGATCCGGCACATGCAACTTGCCGTGTTGAATCGTGATCTTCTCGCCGCCGGCGGGCGGCACGGGCTGGAAGCCGGGCATGCGCGATCTCCTCGAAACGTGACCGCCCATTGTCGCGGTTCATGGCCCCGCGCGCCAGCGTGATGCCTTCAGCGCGGCTCCGACCCGAGCGGAACCGCCGCGCGGAAATCCTCCACGAAGGCGTTGAGGTCGCCCGTGTCGGAAACCGCGAGGAACTGCATGCCGCCTTCGCGCCAGCCGATCACGTGGTAACCGTTGCGCGTCTGTTCCCTGGATTCGGTGGAGGCCGCGCCCTGGGCCGGCCACTGGAACAGGTTGATCATGTGCAGGTGGCGCTTGTACACCAGCGCGGCCACGCGCTCTTCGCCGAGCACGTCCAGCCGCCCGCCGATCAATTCGAATCCCTGCGCGCCGAGGTCCTTCACCTGCGGCGAGAAATCCAGCCGGCCGTCGAACCACGGCTTGACCGTGTGCTGGTCGGTCGATTGCACGTCGATCAGATGCGTCGCCAGCAGCGAGCGCACGTGATCGGACACGGCCTCGGCCACCAGCGCATCGGCGCGGTGCGCGCGCGACTGCCACGCCTGCCAGCCGGCCAGCGCAATGGCGACCAGCAGGGAAGCCGCGAGCGCGGCGCTCAGCGCCGGCCATTGCCGGAATCGCCGCGGCATCCGCGCCGGCGCATCGGCGGGCAATTGCGCGCGGATGCGCGCGGCCAATGCCGCGGGCGCGGCGTGGCGCAACTGCGGCGCGCGCAGGGATTGCCGCACGGCTTCCAGCGCGCGACAGCGCGCCCTGCAATCCGCGCAGTCCGCAAGATGCTGCGCGATCTCCAGGCTGCGCGCGGCATCCAGTTCGTCGTCGAGATAGGCGTGCAGCAATGCGCGCGCTTCGGTGCAGTTCATGGCGATGCCTCCGCAACGAGTGCGGCGGCCAGGCGTTCGCGCGCGCGTGCGAGCCGCGACATCACGGTACCGATCTTCAGCTGCGTGATCGAGGCGATTTCCTTGTAGGAACATTCCTCGAATTCGCGCAGCGCGAGCACTTCGCGGTATTCCGCCGGCAGGCGTTCCAGCGCGGTGCGCACGGATGCGGCGTCGGCAGCGCGCGACAGCAACGTTTCCGGATCGGGCGTGTGCTCGTCGGCGCGTGCGTGCAACGCCTCGTCGTAGGTTTCGGTCATCCCGGGCGCGGAAGATGCGTGCAGCGAGTAGAAGGTGTTGCGCACGATCGTCAGCAGCCACGCGCGCGCATCCCCGCCGCGAAAGCCGTCGTAGTAGCGGAACGCGCGCAACGCGGCTTCCTGCACCACGTCCTGCGCATCGGCGTCGTTGCGCGCCAGCCAGCGCGCCAGGTTGTACGCGGCGTCCAGGTGCTGCATCACGTTCGTCTCGAATTGCGCGCGTGTCGCCATGCCGTCCCGTATCCCGCCGCGATGCGCGGAACCATCCAGTCAAGACCGCCTCGTCCACGAGTTTATTCCGGGGCCGGCATTCGTGGAATAAACCCCGTGTGCCGCCGGTATCCCGTTACGCGATCCACACCCCGAGAGACCGACATGAACGACCGACACGATGACGAAAAAATCCCCGACCGCCGCCGTTTCCTGGAATGCATGGCCTGGGCGGGCGCGGGCGCGTTGTGGATGATGAAGGGCGGCGTGGCGCACGCCGGCATGCTGGGCAGCGGCAATGCCGCCGCGGATGCCACCTTCCGCTTCGTGCAGATCAGCGACAGCCACATCGGCTTCCACCAGGCGCCCAATCCCGATCCGGTGGCGACGTTGCGCGAAACCATCGCGCGCATCAATGCGCAACCGCAGCGGCCGGATTTCATCGTGCACACCGGCGACCTCACGCACCTGTCCAAACCGGAACAGTTCGATACGGTGAAGCAGATACTGGGCGAAGCCAAGGTCGACCAGGTGTTCTGCATCCCCGGCGAGCACGATGTGATCGGCGACAACGGCAAGGCGTACTTCGCGCACTTCGGCGGCGGCGGCGTCAGCGGCGGCGGCTGGCACAGCTTCGATCACCACGGCGTGCACTTCATTTCGCTGGTGAACGTGTTGAACCTGCAGGCCGGCGGCCTGGGCTTCCTCGGCACCGAGCAACTGGCGTGGCTGCAGCAGGATGTCGCCGGTTTGTCCGCCAGCACCCCGATCGTGGTGTTCGCGCACATGCCGATGTGGTCGCTGTATCCGCAATGGGGCTGGGGCACGCAGGACAGCGCGCAGGCGCTGGCGCTGCTGAAGCGCTTCGGCTCGGTCACGGTGTTGAACGGGCACATCCACCAGATCCAGCGACAAGTGGAAGGGCAGGTGACGTTCTACACCGCGCGTTCGACCGCCTATCCGCAGCCAGCACCCGGCCGGGCTCCCGCGCCCGGGCCGCTGAAGGACCTGCCGGCCGGGCAACTGCACAAGTACATCGGCTCGCGCGACGTACGCCACGTGCGTGGTTCGCAGGCGATCGCCGTCACCGATATCGCGCTCGGCTGAGCGCCAACTTTCGAGAGGATCCATCCATGTTCAGACGTTATCTGCTGCTGGCCGCCTTCGCGCTTCCCATGGTTGCCGGTGCCGCCCCGCGCGCACCCGGGGCGGAAGCCGCGGCGGGCTCCAGCATCGAAATCCGCAACTTCCATTTCATGCCGGCGCAACTGACCGTGCCGGTGGGCGCGAAAGTCACCTGGACCAATCGCGACGAGGAGCCGCACATCGTGGTCAGCACCGGCAACCAGTTTCCCGCCTCGCCGGGCCTCGATACCGGCGACCATTACCAGGCGACCTTCACCAGGCCCGGCACCTACACCTATTTCTGCTCGATCCATCCGCAGATGGTCGGCACCATCGTGGTATCGAAGCCATTGCGCTGACGCGATGCCATAAAGGCATCGCGTGCAATGGCTGAGGGTGAGGCAGGGATGCCGATCGGAAAGCATCAAGGATGGTTGCTTGCGAGTTCACTCTCACGCTCATGACGATTCATGTCAAGTACGCTTGACACAGGCGATACATGTCGATAACCTCCTCTGTCAAGTTGACTTGACATGGCGGAGAGCGACGGCAATGGGACGGATGGAAGAGTGGCCTGCGTGGCAACGCTGGGGCACCTGGTTGTTCGGCTGGGTCCTGTACGCGGGCGCGTTCTGGATGCTGTTCGTCACGGCCAACGTGGCCGTGCGCATCGCCGCGCTGGCCGGCATCGGCGCGGGATTGCTGGTGCTGACGTATTCGTCCAGGGCGGTGTTGAACGAGCGGGTTCGCAAGATCGATCGCTGGCAATTGCACGTGACCCTGCCGGCGTTTCTCGCATACATGCTGCTGATGCTGTATGTCTGGCCGCTCGCAGCGCACATCGCCACGCCGTGGCTGAAGGCGATCGTCGCGATTTCGCCGGCGCTGCCGCTGGCGTTCGTGGCGTGGGCGATGATCCGCTACGTCAACCGCTGCGACGAGATGGAGCGTCGCCAGCATCTGGAGGCGGCCGGCATCTCGGTGGTGGTGGTCAGCCTTGGCAGCATGGTGCTGGGGTTTCTCGCCGCCGTCGGACTGATCCGCGTGAATGGCGCGCTGGTCCTGTTGTTCATCCTGCCGACGCTGTGCGTGGCGTACGGCCTGGCGTGCACGTGGTCGAAATGGCGGAACCGTGCCCGATGAACAACCGCGTGCGCGAGCTGCGCGAGAAACACGGCTGGTCGCAGGGTGAACTCGGCGAACGGCTGGACGTCTCGCGCCAGACCATCAACGCGATCGAGACCGGCAAGTACGACCCCAGCCTGCCGCTGGCCTTCAAGATCGCGCGGCTGTTCGGCTCGCGCATCGAAACGATATTCGATCCGGGAAAGCAATCATGAAGATCAATGGAAGAACCGCGTTGCGCATCGCCGTGGTGGTCGTCGCCATCGGCGTGCTCGGTTGGAACTGGCTGCGACCGCACCGCGCGCAGGATTCGGCATCGAGCGAAGACGCCGCCACCCCCGTGTCCGCGGCCAGCGCGCCGGGCAGTCCCGGCGCCCCGGTCCTGCAAACCGGTGCGCCGTCGGGCGCGCATCCGGTCGAGACGTTCAAGCTCGGCACACTGACGTTGAAAGCCTGCGAACTGAAGCAGCCGGACAGCGCGATGACCACCGCGGCCTACTGCGTGCCGTTCCCGGTGCCGGAAAACCGTGCCGATCCGCATTCGCGCGGGATCGACTTGAAACTTGCGCTGATCAAGAGCGATGCGCAAGTCGCCGAACGGGACATCGTGGTCTACCTCGCCGGCGGTCCGGGCGAGTCGGCGACGCAGACCTATCCGCAGATCGCCGCGGCGCTGGCGCCGCTGCGCAAGCACCACGACATCCTGCTGCTGGATCAACGCGGCACCGGCGATTCGCATCCGTTGAGTTGTCCGAAAATCCAGAAGATCGCGGACCAAACCGCCGACATGGCGTTCGATCCGAAGCGCATTCGCGACTTGACCGCGCAGTGCCTGGCCGAAGTCCGCAAGAATGCCGACCCGCGTTTCTACACCACCACCGACGCGGTCGCCGATCTGGAAGCGGTGCGGCACGCACTGGGCGATCCGAAGTTCGACCTGATCGGCATCTCCTACGGCACCCGCATGGCGCAGCAGTACGCGCGTGCGCATCCCGACGGCGTGCGCAGCATCGTGCTGGACAGCGCGGTGCCGAACCAGTTGATCCTCGGCGAGGAGTTCGCGGACAACCTGGATCACGCATTGAAGCTGCAGGCCGACGCATGCACCGCCACGCCGTCCTGCGACAAGGCCTTCGGCGACTGGAACGCCGCGCTGCACGCGCTGCACGACAGGTTGCGCGCGCGGCCCGTGCCGACCGGCTTTGCCGACCCGAAGACCGGCCTGCCGGAGGACAAGCCGTTGACGGCGGAGCGTCTTGCCGCGGTGGCGCGGATGTATTCCTACAGCGCCGAGGCCGCCGCGCTGCTGCCGCTGACCGTGACGCAGGCGGCAAAGGGCAACACCGCGCCGCTGATGGGCCAGTCGCAGCTGATGCTGTCCGGGCTCGATCAGGCCACGAACACCGGCATGCAATGGTCGGTGATCTGCAGCGAGGACGCCGACCGGTTGCAGGCCCGCCCGCAGGACGCGGGCACGATCCTCGGCAGCGAACTGATCGACGGCATCGCAGCGGCGTGTTCGGTGTGGCCGCACGGCGCGATGCCGAAGGATTTCCACGCGCCTTACCAGTCCTCGATCCCCACCCTGATCCTCGCCGGCGAGCGCGATCCGGTCACGCCGCCGCGTTACGCGCAGGAAATCCTGAAAGGCCTGTCCGACGCGCGCGTGCTGGAAGTCAAAGGCATGGGCCACAGCGTGCTCGGACGCGGCTGCATGCCGAACCTGGTCGACCGCTTCGTGGCCGATCTCGCGCCGAAGCAACTGGATGCGAAATGCCTGGCGCGGGTCGGACCGATCCCCGCCTTCATCGATTTCAATGGAGCTTCGCCATGATCGAAGTGAAGGATTTGCACAAGGCGTTCGGCGAAGTGAAGGCCGTGGACGGCGTTTCATTCACCGCGCACGACGGCGAGATCACCGGCCTGCTCGGCCCCAACGGCGCCGGCAAGACCACCACCCTGCGCATGCTCTACACGCTGATGGCGCCGGATTCCGGCCAGGTGCTGGTGGACGGCATTGATGCGGCGGTCGATCCGGTGGCGGTGCGGCGCGTGCTCGGTGTACTGCCCGATGCGCGCGGCCTGTACAAGCGGCTGACCGCGCGCGAGAACATCGAATACTTCGCGCAGCTGCACGGCGTCGAAACCACGCTGATGCACCAGCGGCGCGAAAAGCTGGCCGACGCGCTGGAAATGCGCGACATCCTCGATCGCCGCACCGAGGGCTTTTCGCAAGGCCAGCGCGTCAAGACCGCGATCGCGCGCGCGCTGGTGCACGACCCGAAGAACGTGATCCTGGACGAGCCCACCAACGGCCTGGACGTGATGAGCACGCGTTCGATGCGTGCGTTCCTGAAATCCATGAAAACCGAAGGCCGTTGCGTGCTGTTTTCCAGCCACATCATGCAGGAGGTCGCCGCGTTGTGCGACCGCATCGTGGTGATCGCGCACGGCCGCGTGGTCGCCGACGAAGCGCCCGAGGCGCTGCGCGCGCAGACCGGCGAAACCAACCTGGAGGATGCATTCGTGAAACTGATCGGTTCGGCGGAAGGACTCGCGGCATGAAGACGCCGGGAGACGAAGTGACCCAAGGGCCGGAGACCGCCGCATGAAATCCTCGCTCGTGGTTTTCCTCAAGGAAGTCCGTGAGAACCTGCGCGACAGGCGCACGGTGATCAACACCTTCGTTACCGGCCCGCTGATCGCGCCGCTGATCTTCGTGCTGGCGTTCCAGTTCGGCATCAACTCGATGCTGGAAAAAGCCGAGAAGCCGCTGCCGGTGTCGGTGATCGGCGCTGCGAACGCGCCCGACCTGATCGCTTCGCTCAGGCAGCTCGGGATGGACGTCAAACCCGCGATCGCGAACCCCGAGGCCGCCGTGCGTGCGCAGGATGTCAACGTGGTGATGCGTGTTCCCGCCGATTACGGCAAGGCCTGGAAAACGGGTGAACCGGCGCAGGTGGAATTGATCTACGACGCCTCGCAACGCGATTCGGACCAGGCGGCCGACCGGTTGCGCGACATGCTGAAAACCGTCTCCGGGCGGACGGCATCGCTGCGCCTGCTGGCACGCGGCCTGTCGCCCGCGCTGATCCAGCCGATCGCCGTCGCCGACCGCGACCAGTCCACGCCGCAGAGCCGGGCCGGCATCATGTTCTCGATGCTTCCCTATTTCTTCATCATCGGCATTTTCATCGGCGGCATGGCGCTGGCGATCGACACCACGGCGGGCGAGCGCGAACGGCAATCGCTGGAACCGCTGTTCGCCAATCCGGTTCCGCGCTGGCAGATCCTGCTGGGCAAACTGGGCGCGACGTCGGTGTTCGCGATGGCCACCGTGCTGTTGTCGATCATCGCGTTCTCGATCGCCGGTCATTTCCTGCCCAACGACAAGCTCGGCATGAAACTGGATATCGGCGTGCGCTTCACGATCCTGACCATGGTCGTGATGCTGCCGCTGGGCGTGCTGCTGGCGTGCCTGCAAACGCTGGTGGCGGCGTTCGCCAAGAGTTACCGCGAGGCGCAGACCTATCTGTCGCTGCTGATGTTCGTGCCTGCGATCCCGACCTTCGTGCTGGCGTTCCTGCCGTACAAGGCGCAGGCATGGATGTACGCGGTGCCGGTGATGGGCCAGCAGACCGCGATCCTGCGGCTGCTGCGCGGCGACCCGGTCAGTGCAGCGAATATCCTGCTGTGCGTGGGCTGCACCACGCTCGGCGCGTTGATCGTCTGGGCCGTTACCGAGCGCATCTATCGAAGCGAGCGGTTGGCGATTTCGGCGTAACGACCGCGAGAAGAATCGCGGCATTTCCCCGCTGCCGCACCCTTGCAAGCCCTCCCCTTCAAGGGGAGGGTTGGGCGGGCAGGGTCCCCTTCGGCTGGCTGCCGAGAAACCTCGACAGCCGCTCCGCGACTTCGCGCGGATGCTGCAAATGCAGGTGGTGCCGGCCGGCGACGCGTTCGACGCGGATGTCGCGCACGCACGCCGCGCGCGCGGCCATCATCGCGTGCGGCAGGTACGGCGTCTGCGGATCGGCCAGCAACAGCAGCGTGGGTGCCTCGATGCCCGCGAGCAGTCGCCGCAATTGCGATTCCTCGATCCGCAGCGGCGTCGGCAGGCGCAGGCGCGCATCGCTGCTCCAGACCCAGCCGCCATCGACCGCGCGCAAACCGCGCATCACCAGCGCGCGCGCTTCGTCCGCCAGCAGGTCGCCCACCGCCACGCGCGCGGCCAGCGCCTCGTCGATGCTTGCGAACACGCGCGGCGCGCGGCGCGCGACGCTGCGTTGCGCTTGCGAATCGCGCCAGCGTTGCAAGGTGTTCGAGCCGTCGTCGGCCAGCGGTCCCAGGCCTTCGATCAACGCCAGCTTGCGCACGCGCGCGGGCGCCGCCGCGGCGACGAGGCTGGCCACGCCCGCACCCAGCGAATGACCCAGCAGGGCGAACCGGTCCAGCCGCAATGCGTCCGCCGCGTTCAACACGTGATCCACGTAATCGGTCGCGTGATAACGCGCCACGCCAGACGGCAAATGTGCGCTGCGGCCGTGGCCCGGCAAGTCCAGCGCGATCACGCGATGGCATTCCGCAAGCAGCGGCGCAACCGCCGCGAAGCCCGCCGCGTTGTCCAGCCAGCCATGCAATGCCAGCACCGGGGGCCTGTGGGGTTCACCCCATTCCAGCCCGGCGAGGCGGCCGAACGGCAGGTCCAGCGTGGACTCGCGCATCAAATCCATCCGGAAAGATTCTTCAGCGCCAGCTGCGCCAGCGCGGTCGCGTGCGCGGACGAGGCGTTCAACGCGGGGATGTAGGTGAAGCGTTCCCCGCCCTGCGTCAGGAAGGTCGCGCGGTAGCGCAGCGCGATCTCCTCCAGCGTTTCCAGGCAATCCACGGCGAACCCGGGACAAAGCACGTCCAGCGTCTTCACCCCTTCGCGCGCGAGCTCCGCGATCGTCTCGTCGGTATAGGGACGCAACCAGCGCTGGCGCCCGACCCGGGACTGGAACGACAGCAGCATGTCCTCCTCGCGCAATCCCAACGCATCGCGCAATCGGTACGCGGTTTCGTGGCACTGGTTGAAATACGGATCGCCCTTGCGCGCGCTCGCTTCCGGCAACCCGTGGAACGACAGCAGCAGCTTCTGCGCGCGTCCATGCTGCGCCCAATGCGCGGTGACGCTCGCGGCCAGCGCGGCGAGGTAGCCCGCATCGTCGTGATAATCGTTGATGCTGCGCAACTCCGGCGGCCAGCGCAGAAGTCCGATCGCATCGGCCACCGCATCCAGCGCCGAGCCGGTGGTCGCGGCGGCATATTGCGGATACAGCGGCAGCAGCAGCACGCGACGCACGCCCTGGTCGTGCAGGTGCAGCAGCGTGTCCTCGATCGACGGCGAACCGTAGCGCATCGCCAGTGCCACGGTCACGGCGCCGGCCGTGCGCCGCGCCAATTCCGCCTGCACCGCCGTGGCGAGCTGCGTGCTGTGGATCGCCAGCGGTGAACCCTCGTTTGTCCAGATCTTGGCGTACGCCTCGGCCGAGCGGCGCGGGCGCGTGCGCAGCACGTAGCCGTGCAGCACCGGCCACCAGAGCGCGCGCGGCAGTTCCACCACGCGCGGATCGGAGAGGAATTCGGCGAGGTATTCGCGCACGGCTTCCGGCGTCGGCGCCCCCGGGGTGCCGAGGTTCGCCAGCAGCACCGCGGTGCGCGGGGCGTTTTCCGGAACGGCGGATGGCGGGTCGATGAAAGCGGGCACGAGCAAACCCTCGGGAACTCGCGTGTCTGCCGCGAAGTCTGCCATAGAGCGATCGGGTATCGCCGGTTAAGCGCCCGGTGGGCAGGAGGCCGCCAGACTTCGCGCGATGCCGCCCCGGCCGGTCGACGGCCTGGGTTCCCAGCGGGAATAATGTCTCCGTCCGGAGGGTCTATGTCGAAACGAATCATGCGCGTGTCGATCATGTTGCTTGCCTTGCTGCTGCCCGTTGCCGCCGTCCATGCCGATGAACGCGATGCCGCGATCACCCGCACGCAGACCGCCACGCGCGTGTTGGCCGACATCATGAAGGCGCCGGACAAGGCGATCCCGCGCGACCTGCTGCGCGACGCCTACGCGATCGCGGTGATCCCCGACGTGATCAAGGTGGGTCTGGTGCTCGGCGGCCGCCACGGCGACGGCCTGATCGCGGTGAAATCGACCGATGGCACCTGGTCCAATCCGGTGTTCCTCAGCCTGACCGGCGGCAGCGTCGGTTTCCAGGCCGGGGTGTCCTCGACCGACGTGATCCTGGTATTCCGCACGCGACGCGGCGTGGATTCCATCGTCAACGGCAAGTTCACCATCGGCGCGGACGCGCACGCCGCGGCCGGCCCGGTCGGACGCAACCTCAACGCCTCCACCGATGTCGCGTTGCAGGCGGAAATCTATTCCTATTCGCGCTCGCGCGGCCTGTTCGCAGGCGTCTCGCTGGACGGCGCGGTGCTGCACATCGACGACGACTCGGATGCGGCGATCTACGGTTCCGGCATCACGCCGCGGCGCGTGTTCGAGGGCGGCGTCAACGACGTGCCCGCGCCGGTCGTGCACTTCAGGGATCAACTGGAAGAGTACACTGCACGATAGGCCGGCGCGTTGCCAACGGCGCGCACCGCAGTCCTGGAGCGAGGGCCATGCCGGTTCTTGATCTTCAGCCCCCTTGAACGAGGGGGGATCGCAGCCGCCTCTGCGGCTGCGACGAGGGTTGCAGGAGTATCCGGCGTGAGTGGAACGAAAGACTGTCACGCACAATCGAAATTTTTTCCGAGAGGTGGAATATGGGCGGTCTCAGCATCTGGCATTGGCTGATCGTGCTGGTGATCGTGCTGGTGATCTTCGGCACCAGCCGGCTGAAGAATGTCGGCGGCGATCTCGGCAAGGCCATCAACGAATTCAAGAAGTCGATGAGCGGCGAGGAAGAGAAGAAACCGGACGCGCAATTGCGCTCCGACGCACCGGAGGCGCAACCGCCGCCGGCGCAACCGGGCGCCAACGCGGAATCGCAGCCGCGCGATCGCGCGGAGAAGTAGCCGGCCTGCCGACGGGTTCCTTGCGCAGGCGGGTCCCGCATTGACTTATGTTCGACGTCTCCTTCGGCGAAATCGTGTTGATCGCGGTGGTCGCGCTGGTGGTGCTCGGTCCCGAGCGCCTGCCCGGCGCGGCGCGCACCGCCGGCGCGCTGCTGCGCCGCGTGCGCCGCGGCTGGGACAGCGTGCGCGCGGAAGTGGTGCGCGAACTGGAAGCCGAGGAGCTGCGCGCCAAATTGAAGGAAGCGCAGGAAGCCGCGCGCGCGGTGGTGGATGAAACCCGCAAGCATGCGGGCACGGCCGCCGATGCGCTGGGCAACGTCGCGCGTGGCGCGCGCGAGCGGATCGACGAAGCGCGCGCGGAGGCATCGCGCACCCCCGGCACGGAAACACCGGAGGCGCAATCCGGCGCGGCATCGTCGCGGGAAGACAAGCCGTGAGTGCGCCGGAAACCTCCGGCCACGAAGACGAAGCCCTGCCCGAGCAGGGTTTCATGAGCCACCTGATCGAACTGCGCGCGCGCCTGCTGAAGGCGATCGCCGCGGTGCTGCTGATCCTGCTGCCGCTGATTTTCTTCGCCGGCAAGCTGTATTCGTACCTGGCCCGGCCTCTGGTCTCGCGCCTGCCGGAAGGCGCGCACCTGGTGGCGATCGACGTGGCCAGCCCGTTCCTGACGCCGCTGAAACTCGCCTTCTTCATCGCGTTGTTCCTCGCGATGCCGGTGGTGCTGTATCAACTGTGGGCGTTCGTCAGCCCCGGTCTGTACCGGCACGAAAAGCGGCTGGCGCGGCCATTGCTGGTGTCGGCGGTGTTCCTGTTCTATCTCGGCTGCGCGTTCGCGTATTTCCTGGTGCTGCCGATGGTGTTCCGCTTCCTCACCGCGGTGACGCCCGCGGGCGTGTCGATGATGACCGACATCGGCCATTACCTCGATTTCGTGCTGGTGGTGTTCCTCGCCTTCGGCCTGTGCTTCGAAATGCCGGTGGCGGTGGTGCTGCTGGCGGCGATCGGTTTCGTGGACCTGCCGAAACTGAAGAAGGCGCGCGGCTACGTGATCGTCGGCTGTTTCGTGGTCGCCGCGATCCTGACGCCGCCGGATGTGATCTCGCAGACCTGCCTGGCGGTGCCGATGTGCCTGCTGTACGAGCTGGGCCTGGTGGCGGTGCGCGTGCTGGTGAAGCCGAAAGAGGCAAGCGCAGCGGGCAGCGCGTAACGGCAGGTTGAGCGCGAAACACGAAAGGATCGTCATTCCGGGGCCGCGCGCAGCGCGGAACCCGGAATCTGCTTTTTGCAATCGGGAGAAGAGCAGATTCCGGGTTCCGCCTTCGGCAGCCCCGGAATGACGGAGTGTCCTTACAGCAGCCGCCCGCGCAGATCCTTTTCCGTGAACGGCCCGGGTTGCGCGATCAGTTCGCGCGCGGCGTCCTTCCTGTCCCACACGTTCCACAGCAACACGCCGCGCACGCGGCCATCCTTCAGGTAATACACCACGCCTTCGCGGAACGGTTCCTTCCAGTCTTCGATCGTTTGCAGGCGCGCATCCAGTTCGCCGACCGCCTCGTAGCCGAGGTCGAACAGGTCGGAATAGAAATACGGCAGATGCGTGTAAGGCGCATTGGCTTCGGCCATGTTGGCGCCCGCGTGTTCGCCCATCGTCAATGCGGCGTCTTCGTGTTCGACGCGGCGATGCTGCTGCAAGGTCGCATCGGGATAATTCGCCGCGTCGCCCGCGGCCCAGATGTCCGGTGCGGCGCGCAGTCGTTCGTCCACCACGATGCCGTTGTCGATGGCGAGGCCTGCGGCCTGCGCGAGCTGCACGTTGGGCGTGATGCCCAGGCCCGCCACCACCCACGCGGCCTCGACGCTGCCGCCGCCGTGCAGTTGCAGCGCCACGCCTGCGCCGGTCGCGTTGCCGGCCGCAACGCGGGAATGGGTGCGCACTTCGATGCCTTTCCCGCGGAAATATTCGGTGACGAAACCTGCCAGCGCGCGTGGATACACGCGTTCGCCGATCGCATCGCCGTCGATCAGCAACGTGACGCGCGCGCCATTCATCGCCAGCGCAGCGGCGATCTCGCTTCCGATGAAGCCGCCTCCGATCACCGCGACACGCATGCCTTCGCGCAAACCGTCGCGCAGCGCGTGGTAGTCGTCCAGCGTGCGGTAATACACGACGCGCTCGCCTTCCAGGCCTTCGATGCGGCGCGGCGTGCCGCCCGTGGCGATCAGCAGCTTGTCGTAGCGGTAATGGTCGCCGTGATCGTCGCGCACGGTCTTCGCCTGGACATCGATCGCCGCGGCGCGGCGTCCGGGGAACAGCGTGGCGCGCAGCGGCTCGATGTCGCGCCAGATTTCCGCGGGTTGTTTCTTGCCGTTCCACAGATCCTTGCTGAGCGGTGGCCGGTCGTAGGGCGGATGCGGTTCGGCGCCGAGCAGGACGATGTTGCCTTTCGCATCGCGCGAACGGATGCCCTTCGCGGCGGCGGAGCCGGCCATGCCTGCGCCGAGGATCAGGTAATCGCAATCGTGTTCCATGGGCATTCTCCGAAAGCGGGATGTTGATGCAGGGCGCGGCCAAAGGCGCCATCCATGGCCAAGGGTTCCGTGGCCGCTTTTCGATCCTGGCGATCGGGGAGGATCGCAAAAACTATTGCCTCGCCACCCGCAGGTTCCGCGGCGGTATCGCATAACCCGGCGTGCCGCGCCAGGGGTTGATGTCCAAACCGCCGCGGCGGGTGAAACGCGCGTACACGCCCAGCTGCAGCGGCGCGCAATGCGCCATCACGTCCACGAAGATGCGTTCCACGCAGGCCTCGTGGAAGCCGCGGTGTTCGCGGAAGGAAACCAGGTAGCGCAGCAGTCCGGCATGGTCGATCGGCGCGCCCGCGTAACGGATCTGCACCGCCGCCCAATCCGGCTGGCCGGTGACCGGACAGAGGGAACGGAACAGCTGCGTGGTCAAGGACTCCTCGACCTGTCGCGCACGCGCATCGGCGTGCAGATGCTGCGGTTGCGGCGGGCCATGATCGGAAATCCCGATCGGCTGTTCGTCGAGGGATGCGCCGGGCAACTCGGCGATGGTCTGCGCCGGAAAATCCCCCGGCTCGATCAGCGCGACTTCCACCGGCGCGCCGGCGGCATGTTCCAGATCGCGCGCGACTTCGTCGCGCAGATCGGTCGCGCCTTCGAAGCGCGTCTGCGCGTAACCGTTCAGGTACAGCTTCAGCGACTTGGATTCGATCAGGTTCGGCGAATCGGCGGGCACGCGCAGTTCCGCGATCGCGACCTTCGGCTTGCCGCGCGCATCCAGCCACGAGAGTTCGTAGGCGTTCCACAGGTCGCCGCCGACGAAGGGCAATGCCCGCGCATCGAGTCCGATTTCACGACGCGCCTGCGCGCGCGGCACGGGGAACAGCACGCGCGCATCCGGCGAATCCGGCGCCTCGATCCTGCGGCCGAGCGGCGAGGCGGATACCTCCATGCGCGATTCGTTCGACATGCGAACATTGTACGCGCGCCGCGGGTCACGGCATCAGCACGAAACGCGTGATCGCGTCGGCGACTTCGCGCGGGCGTTCCAGGATCGCCATGTGGCCGCAGCCGTTGAACTCGGTGACGCTGATCTTCGGTGCGGCAGTCAGCGCCGCGCGAATGGCATCCAGCGCGGAGAGGTCGATGACCCTGTCCTGCCGGCACCAGATCGCCAGCGTCGGCGCGGTCACCTTGGGCAGCGCGGTCGTGAGGATGTCGCGCTGGTCCGGGGCGGTCAGTTGCCGCAGCACGCGTTCGTCGAACGCGCGATCGCGCCGTGCGCGATCCACGAATACATCCACGAAACGCGGCGGCAACCACGGCGGATGTTCGAAGCTCAATTTGCCCAGCCGCTCGAAATCGGCGCGATCGTCCATCGCGAACGGATCGCGCCCGGCCTTCAACGCGCGCGTGAAATCGTTGTCCTTGTAAGGCGCGCCGGCGCTGTCGATCAGGATCAGTGCGGCGACGTCTTGATGGTATTTCGACGCATACACGCCGGCGATGCCGCCGCCCATCGAATGTCCGGCGATCGCGACGCCGCCCAGGTGCAAGGCCTGCACGAATGCGCGCAGGCGGTCGGCCTGCGCGGTGTAGCCGTAGTTCGCGTCCGCGATACGCGAGGAATCGCCCCAGCCGGGCAGGTCCGGGATGATCACGCGGAAATTCGGCGTGAGGTATTGCGCCGCCGGCAACCAGACTTCCTTGCGGTCCAGGTAGCCGTGCAGCAACAGCAGCGGCGGTCCCTTGCCGCCTTCGTAGTAAACCCAGCGCGTATCGCCGGCCTGCACCGATTTTTCCGCGAGGCCCGCGCGTTGCGCCTGGTATCGCGCCATCGCGCCCATCAACCATCGCGGCGCGGCGAAATAGACGATCGCCAGCGCGAGCACGATCGCGCCGAACAGCCCGCCCAGGATCTTCAGCCGCCGTTTGACGCGCCGGACCAGGAGTTGTCGTTGCGTTTGATCCATGACTTGAAGCCCGTTCGCAACGAGCGTAGCGGCCGCAGGCCGCGAAGTCGAAGCGCTGTTGCCCTTCGGCTGCGGCGCTTCGCGCCGCAGCCTGTCCCGAGCCGTTCGAAGGTTCCGGGACGAACGGCAATTACAAAGTGGCCGCTTCCGCCTTCGACCCGGCTTTCGCCTTGGCGAACACGCGCTCGATCGCCATGCGCGTGATCGGGTGGTAGCCGTCCTTGGCCCTGGCGTAGGTCTGTTCGGCGAACGCCAGCCCTTGCGGAGTCTTCGCGAAGGCCGAATACACCGGCAGCGTGAGGTACATGCGGCCGATGCGCGTCATGTGTTCGGCAGCGGCGTTCCACACGGTTTTGTCGCCCGCGGCGATCGCATGCACGTACCAGCGCATGCCGATTTCCGCGTTGGGCGTGCCGGTGAGGTGCCAGGCCGCATCCAGTTGCTGCACTTGCGCCAGCTTCGGCACGTCGGGCAGGCCGTCGAGGAAATACATCCACTCCTGCGTGTTCCAGCCGCCTTTATCAGACTTGCCCGCATCCAGTTTGTCGGCAGGCAGCTTGCCGGCCAGGAACTGCGCACGCTCCTTGTCGATCGCATCGAACCGCGGCGAATCCGGGATCGGCGCGTCCTTCGGGATCCCGGTGCCGTACACCCATTCCTTCACTTCGTCCCAGCTCATCTTGCCGGGATACTTGTCGATCAGGTTGGGCTTGAGGTAGTCGAGCATCTGCTCGGTGGTGATGCTGTGCCAGGCGAAATGGTCGAAGTAGCTTTTCAGCCACGCGTCGAAGTGCTCGCGGCCGAATTTCTGTTCCAGCGTGCGCAGGAACCACGAACCCTTGTCGTAGGAAACATCGGAAAGCTCGTCGTCGGCGTCGACCTCGCGCGGCTGCGGCGCCAGCCGTTGCGCGTTGGCCGGCATCGAGCCGATTTCCTTCTGCAGGTTGCGCTCGGCCAGCAGCACTTCCTCGTCGGCCAGCGCCTTGCCGTACAACGTTTCGGTGATGCGGCCCTGCACGTAGGTGGTGAAGCCTTCGTTCAACCAGCCGTCGCGCCAGCTCGCCATGGTGACGAGGTTGCCCGACCACGAATGCGCCAATTCATGCGCCACCAGCGACACCAGGCTCTTGTCGCCGACCAGCACGGTAGGCGTGGCGAAAGTCACGTTCGGGTTTTCCATGCCGCCGTACGGGAACGACGGCGGCAGCACGAGGATGTCGTAGCGGCCCCAGCGATACGGGCCGTACAGCGATTCGGCCGTCTCGATCATCTTCTCGGTGTCTTCGAATTCGTGCGCGGCTTTTTCGACGACCGACGGCTCCGCATACACCGCACTGCGCGGACCGGTTTCGCGCACGTCGATGTCGCCCGCCGCGATCGCCAGCAGGTACGAAGGCACCGGATGCGCCTGGGTGAACTCGAACTTGCCGTCCAGCGCATGCTTCGGATCGTTCGGCGCGCTCATCAGCACGCGCAGGCCCTTCGGCGCGGTCACGACCGCTTGCCAGGTGAAACGAACGCTGGGCGAATCCTGGCAGGGTACCCACGAACGCGCGTGGATGGCTTCCGATTGCGAGAACATGAAGGGCAGTTTCTTGCCGGCGGTCTGCGCGGGATCGAGCCATTGCAAACCCGATGCATCCGGCGAAGTCGCGTACGCGATGCGTACGCGCGCGGGGCGATCCGGCGTCTCGATCGTCAGCTTGCTGCCCAGCGACTTGTCCGCGGGCGCCAGCGCATATTTCAGCGGCGTGGTCTTGCCGTGCGCATCCACCGCTTCGATGCGCGCGATGTGCAGCGCGCTCGTATCCAGCGCCAGTTGCGTGGCGAAAGGACTCTTCCAGTCCAGATCGAGGGTGGCCGTGCCGTGCAGGGTTTTCTTGCCGAAATCCACGGCGAGGTCCAGGTCGACGTGCCTGACCACGACCTGATCGGGTTGCGCGTACGAATGCGGGTCGGCCGCGAATGCGGCCAGCGGCAGCAGCGAAAACAACGCGATCACGAGAACACGGGCGAACATCGCGGAACTCCGGCCTGCGGGGATTCCGAGTATGCCATCGGCGCGGCTTGCCGGCCCGTGCACAAGGACGGGGAGGCGATCAGCGGCGCCCGCCGTAGAATGTCCGCCTGCATTTCCGGAGAGATGCGCCATGCTGGCCTTGTACATCGCCAACCGGAACTATTCCTCGTGGTCGCTGCGCCCGTGGATCCTGATGCGCGTGCGCGGCATCACGTTCGAGGAACGGTTGTTCCCGTTCGACACGGGTTCGAGCTGGGAAACCTTCCGCGCGTTTTCCCCCAGCGGCAAGGTGCCTTGCCTGACGGACGATCACACCACGGTGTGGGATTCGCTGGCGATCGCGGAATACCTGGCCGAGCAGCATCCCGGCGTGTGGCCGCCGGATCGGCAGGCGCGCGCGTTCGCGCGCTGCGCGGCGGCGGAAATGCATTCAGGTTTCGCGGCGCTGCGCGAGCAGTGCACCATGAATTGCGGCATCCGCGTGAAACTGCATCGCGTGGATGAAGCGCTGCAACGCGACCTGGCGCGGGTCTCGGAATTGTGGAACGACGGTTTGCGGCGTTTCGGCGGGCCCTATCTGGCGGGTCCGGAGTTCACCGCGGCCGATGCGTTCTACGCGCCGGTGGCGTTTCGCATCCAGACGTATTCGCCGCCCGTCGATGACAACGCGAAGTCGTATGCGCAACGCCTGCTGGCGTTGCCGGCGATGCGCGAATGGTACGAAGCCGCGCTGGCGGAAACCTGGCGCGATGCGGCGCACGAGGCGGAAGTGCCGCGGTGGGGCGAAGTGGTCGAGGATTTGCGCGCGGCTTGACGCGATCCGGGCTCGCTTCGCGAGCGGCTTTCGCCGCCGGGCAACCGATGCAGGATGGAGGATCGAGGAGACCCGCATGCAGATGAAGAATTTTCGCCGTTCGAACCCGGTGTTGCCGCTGATCGCCGTGCTCGCCTTGCTTGCGCCGATGTCGTGCGGTCATGCGCGTACCGCGGATGCGGTCGCAACGTCTCCCGCCCTCGTCACGATCGGCGGCGAGGTCGCGCATCCGTTGCGGCTGGATGCCAGGGCCCTTGCCGGCATGCCGCATCACGACGTCACCGCCAGCGCGCACGGGCAAACCGGCACGTGGACAGGCGTCGCGTTGGCCGATCTCCTGCGCGCGGCGGGCGTGCCGGTCGGCGAAGCGTTGCGCGGCCGCAACCTGCTGTTGTACGTGCGCATCGGCGCCGCCGACGGCTACCACGTGGTCTATTCGCTGGCGGAGCTGGACCCCGGTTTCCGCGACAACGGCGTGATGCTGGCGTATCTCCACGACGGCAAGCCGCTGGACGCGCACGAGGGACCGTTCCGCGTGATCGCGCCGCACGAGCAACGCCCGGCACGCTGGATCCGCCAGGTCACCAGCATCGACGTGTTGCGCGCGCCCGCGCAGTGATCAGGTCTTGTAGCCGCGGTGGATCGCCACGATCCCGGCCGAGAGATTGTTGACCTGCACGCCGCGCAAGCCGGCGGCTTCCATCATCGCGCGCAGGGTGTCCTGGTCGGGATGCTTGCGGATCGATTCGGCCAGGTAGCGGTAACTCGCCTCGTCGTCGGCGATCAGTCGGCCCAGCCGCGGCAACACCCGGAACGAATGGAAGTCGTACAGCGGTTTCAGGAATTCGGATCGTACCCGCGAGAACTCCAGGATCAGCGCGCGGCCACCGGGTTTCAATATGCGCTGCATTTCCGTCAGCGCCCTTTCCTTGTCGGTGACGTTGCGCAGGCCGAAGGCGATCGTCACGGCATCGAACGAGTCTTCCGGAAACGGAAGCGCTTCGGCGTTCAATTGCGCCCAGCGCAGGCGCGCGTGCAGGCCGCGATCCAGCAACCGGTCGCGGCCGGTGCGCAGCATCGCCGCATTGATGTCGCCGACGATCACTTCGCCTTTCTCGCCGACGCGCGGCAGCAACAGCGCGGCGATGTCGCCCGTGCCGCCGGCCAGGTCCAGTATGCGGTCGCCGGGGCGCACGCCGGAAGTCGCGACGAAGAAACGTTTCCACAGGCGATGCACGCCGAACGACATCAGGTCGTTCATCAGGTCGTACTTGCCCGCGACCGAGGTGAACACCTCGCCGACCAGTTTCTGCTTTTCGCGCACCGGCACTTCGCGGTAGCCGAAGTGGGTGGTCTGCGGTGATTGCGGGTCGCTCATGGAATCAATGATCGGGTTTGAATGAGACCATTCGCGCCGAGCCCTTCGACAGGCTCAGGACAGGCTGCGTGAATGAAGCGGACGAAGTCGAAGCGCCGTTATCCTTCGACTTCGGCCCTGCGCCCAGAGCCCGTCCCGGACCTGATCCGGGGACGAACGGGATTCTTGCCATCGCCTGTGCAGTCTAGCTGCTGCTTCCCGACATCGGATACGTCTGCGCGCTGCTGCCTGCCGGAAGCGGGGCGCTGAACGGTTGCGGCGCGTTGTTTTGCGTCGGTGGGTAGTTCGATGGCGGCGGAGCATTCGACGGCGGAGGCACTTCCTCGACCGGCGCGCCGGAACCCTGCGCGTTCTGCGGCGTAGCGCCCGGCGCGCCACCCTGCGGCGCGACCGTGCCGCACGAGTACGCTTCCCACGATTGTTCGCCGTCGCGCGGGTCGCCCAGCGGCGTGACCGTGTCCGCGTGCATCTGCGCGGCCTGGTTGCGCGCCATGATTTCCAGTTCGTCGCGCACCTTGATGTCGTTGCGATCGACCGGTCCGACGCGGCTCATCACCGACACCGTGACCTTGCCGATGTCGCGGCAACCGCCGACGCGCTGGCCGCTCCAGTCGGTGGTGACGCCCTGCCCGCCGGCGTCCAGCACGATGCCGTAGGTGCACGCAGAAAGCAGCGCGCCGCCCAGCAGCGGCGCCAAGCGCGTCATCCTCGTTCGCAGCACGGATTTCATCGCGGCCTCCGGTTGGTTCATGCGCTCGTCCACGACAGCGAAGCTCAAGGGCGGACATCCCATCCCCACGCCTTTTCGAACTGTGCGCTTTCGAACCGGCGAGAGGCTAGCGTGGCGCGGCTGAATCGCGGTGCACGATCTTGCCGAGGCAGCGGGCAGGATTCGAAGCCATCGACGCGATGGTGGTGCCGAACCCTCACCCGCCCTTCGGGTACCCTCTCCCGAAGGGCGACGGGCGGTCTATTTCACCGGATTGCCATCGGTGTCGATCGCCTGCACTTCACCGAGATCCAGCGCGCGCACCGGCTGCTCGATCCTGGAAAGATCGCCCACGATCACCCAGGTCAGGCGATCGGGATGGATCACTTCCTTCGCGGCCGCTTCGATGTCGGCATCCTTCTGGCCTTCGATGCGGCCTTTCAGGGTCTGCACGTAATCATCCGGACGATCGTATTTGACGATGGCCTCCACCGCGCCCAGCACCGCCTGCGCGGTTTCGTACTGGCCCGGCATCTTGCGGATATCGTTGTCCTTGATCTTCTGGATCTCCTTGTCGGTGAGCGGCTTGTCGCCGATCACCGCACGCGCTTCCTTCAGCACTTCTTCGGCCGACGGCGCGGTCTTGTCGGTCTGCACCGGCGCATACATCAGGAACGGCCGCTGGCCGACGGCATTGGGGCTGAAGCTGAAGGCGCCGTAGGCCCAGTGCTTGTCCTCGCGCAGGTTCATGTTGAGGCGCGAGGTGAAGGTGCCGCCGAACGCGCCATTCATGGTGCCGATCTCGAGGTTGTTCGCGGCCTTGGTCGAAGGCGAAACCAGCCCGGCGATGATCACCGACTGCTGCGAGCCCGGGCGATTCACCAGATAGACGCGCGGCTTGGCCGGGTAATCGACCTTGGCGAGGTTCTTCGCAGGTCGGGCCGTCGCCGGCGCCTTCCAGTCGCCGAACACCTTTTCCAGTTGCGGGATGATCTTTTCCAGCGTGGTGTCGCCCGCGACCAGGATCTTCACGTTGTCCGGGCGCAGGTAGTCGCCGACGAAACCCCGCATGTCGGCGGTGGTCAACGAGTTGATCGAAGCTTCCGTGCCGGAACCGGTGAACGGAATCGCATACGCATTGCCCTTGCCGTACAGGATCGGCGGCAGCAGGCGCAGCGCGACGCCGGTGGGCTCGGTTTTCTCCTGTGCGATGCCCGCCAGCCACTGGCCGCGCAGGCGCGACACGTCCGCGTCGCGGAACGCCGGATTGCGCACGATGTCGGCGTACAGCGCCAGCGATTGCGGCAAGTTGTCGTCCAGCGAATTCAGCGAGACGCTGCAGGTATCGAGGTCGCAACCGGTCGCGATCTCGGCGCCGAGCCGCTGCTTGCGCTTGGCGATCTCGACCGAATCCAGGTCCCTGGAGCCTTCGTCCAGCATGTTCAGGGTGAAATTGGAGGTGCCGAGCTTGCGGCCCTGGTCGGCGGCGAAACCGGCGTCGAACAGCGCTTCCACCTGCACCACCGGGATCGAGTGGCGTTCGGCGAGGACCACTTCGATGCCGTTGTGCAACTTGCCGTGTTGCAGCGTCGGGAAGTCGAGATCGGGGAAGGCCGTCACCTGCGGCACGCCGGTGCTGCGGTCGACATCGCTTTTCGTCACCGTGTAATTGCCTGCGGGCGAGAGCACGTCGGCGGGACGGCCCGGGATCGCCGCGCGGCCGGCTTCGGTCGCCATGTCCTTCTCGTCGACCTTGCCGGGCACCACGGTGAGCGTGTAATCGCCGCTGGCGAGCCACTTGTCCGCCGCGGCCTTCACCGCCGCCGGCGTCGCGGCCATGGTGATGTCGTAATCCTTCTTCCACGCACCCGGGTCGTCGCGATAGACCTGACCTTCGGCCAGCGTCACGGCCTTGCCGGAAAAGCCGCCGACCTGTTCCAGTGCGCGGATGGTGGACGCCTGGTACGTGGTCTTGGCGCGTTCCAGTTCATCCGCGGTCGGGCCATCCTTCAGGAACTTCTGCCACTCGTCGGCGACCGCCGCATCCACCCTAGCCGGGTCCACGCCGTTCTTCACGTCGACCTGCAGCATCGACATGCTGGCGAGTTCGAAGGTCATGTTGCCGACCGACACGTCATCGGCCAGCTTGTCCTGGTAGACGAGGCGCTGGTACAGGCGCGAAGTCTTGCTGCCGCCCAGCACCTGCGCGGCCAGGTCCAGCATCAGGCGATCGTTGCCCGGCGCATCGAGGCCCGGCGTGTTCCATTCGCGGTAGATGCGCGTCTGCGCCACCGTGTCGGTCATGGTGCCGCTGGATGACTTCGTGTTCGGCGCGATCCACGCCTGCGGCCGCGGCACGCGCGGGCCGGCGGGGATGTCGCCGAAGTACTTCATCGCCTTCTCGCGGGCCTGCGCCGGCGTGATGTCGCCGACCAGCACCAGCGTGGTATTGGCCGCGCCGTAGTAATCCTTGAACCACTGCTTCACGGTATCCAGCGACGCGGCGTTCAAGTCCGCCATCGAGCCGATGGTGTCGTGGTGGTAGGGATGATCGGCCGGGAAGGCGTTGGCCTGGATGTCCTCCATCGCACGGCCGTAGGGCTGGTTTTCGTCCTGGCGCTTTTCGTTCTGGACCACGCCGCGCTGCTCGTCGAGTTCCTTCTGTCCGATCGCGCCGAGCAGATGGCCCATGCGGTCGGATTCCATCCACAGTGCCATGTCCAGCGCGGTGGTCGGCACGGTCTCGAAATAATTGGTGCGATCCAGCCAGGTGGTGCCGTTCATGCCGGTCGCGCCGACCAGCTCGAACGGACGGAAGTATTCGTCCTTGTGGTTTTCCGAGCCCTGGAACATCAGGTGCTCGAACAGGTGCGCGAAGCCGGTCTTGCCTTCGGGCTCGTAGCCGGAACCCACGTGGTACCACACGCTCACCGCCACGATCGGCGCCTTGTGGTCTTCGCTGACGACGACCGTCAGGCCGTTCGGCAGGGTGAAGCGGGTGTACGGGATGTCGATCCCGGCGCCGCCGGCCTCGGCCTGCGCCGTGAAGGTGGTGGCCATGGCCAATGCGGCCGCGAGCAATCCTGACACGAGCTTGCGCATCGATGTTCTCCCCGGAGAATGATCAAACCCCCACAACCTAACCGCTCGCGTACCCCCATGCAAATGCCGGAAGGGCTACACTGAAACTCGGGAGGAATGGGCCCATGCAGCGCTGCCTCGTCACCGGCGCCAATCGCGGACTGGGATTGGAATTCACCCGGCAACTGCTCGCGCGCGGCGCGCGCGTGCTGGCGTGCTGCCGCGATCCCGCGCGCGCAAAGGACCTGGATGCGTTGCGCACGCAACATGGCGACAACCTGGAAGTGCACGCGCTGGACGTGGCGGATGCGCGGGCGATCGCCGCGCTGCCCGAAGCTGCCGCGAAACACCTGCAGCGCGTCGACCTGCTGGTCAACAACGCCGGCGTGCTGGTGTCGGGCGAGCGTTTCGGCAACGTGACGCAGGAATCGTTGCTGCGCAGCTTCGCGGTCAACGCCGCGGCGCCCCTGCTGATCACGCAGGCGCTCAGTCCGCTGCTCGCGCGCGGGCACAAGCCGCGCGTGTTGTGCGTGTCCACGCAGCTGGCATCGATCGCGCAGGCCAACAACTTCCGCACCCTGAGTTACGCCATGAGCAAGGCCGCGTTGAACATGGCGGTGAAGCGGCTGGCCGCGGAACTTTCGCCGCGCGGCATCGTGGTGATGGCCCTGCATCCGGGCTGGGCGCAAACCGACATGGGCGGCGACGGCGCGACACTGCCGGCGCGCCAGTCGATCGAAGCCATGCTCGGCATCATCGAGCGCGCGGAGCCGGACGAAGGCGGCAGCTTCCTGGCGTACGACGGCGCGCCGTTGCCTTGGTGATGCCGAAGGTCGTCCTGCACAATCCGGAAATCCCGCCCAACACCGGCAATGTGATCCGGCTGTGCGCCAATACCGGCGCATCGCTGCACCTGGTGCGGCCGCTCGGTTTCGAACTGGATCACGCGAAACTGCGCCGCGCGGGCCTGGACTACCACGAGTTCGCGCGCGTGGCGGTGCACGACGACCTGGAGGCATGCCTTGCCGCATTGGGGCATCCGCGCGTGCTGGCCTTCACCACGCGCGGCGGCGTGCGCCACACCGACATCGAGTACGCGGACGACGACGCGCTGTTGTTCGGCTGCGAGACGCGCGGATTGCCCGAAGACATCCTGGCCGCGATTCCGCCGCAGCATCGCATCCGCCTGCCGATGATGCCCGGCAACCGCAGCATCAATCTCTCCAACGCCGTGGCGGTGGCGGTGTACGAAGCGTGGCGGCAACTGGGCTTTGCCGGCGGTACGTGACGTTACAATCGCCGGATGGAGCCGACGCCCCCCGATGCCTGGCTGCCGCGCCCGCTGCGACGTTTCGCCGGGCGCGTGCTGGAACGCGCGTTCGCCGCAGCGCTGGCGCTGGACCCCGAAACCCGCCAGGCGCTGGCCGGACTGGAAGGGCGCCGCATCGGCGTGCACCTGCGCGGCCCGGGGATCGGCTTCACCATCGTCGTGCGCGAGGGCGCGTTGCGCATCGAGCCGCCGCCCGATGCGGCCGACCTGCGCGTGACGGCCACGCCGGCCTCGCTGCTGGCCATGGCGATGACGCGCGGCGGCGAAACGCTGCCGCCGGGCAAGATCGAGATTGCCGGCGATGCGGAACTGGCGCGACGCGTGGAAAAACTGGCCAGCCGGTTCTCGCCGGATATCGAAGCGGCTTTCGCGGGCGTGTTCGGCGAGGTGGTCGGCGTGCCGATCGCGCGCGTGCTGCGCCAGGCGACGCGTGGATTGCGCCGCGGCGCCGCGCACGCCGCGCAGGATTCCGCCGACTGGTCGCGCGACGAGGCGCGCCTGATCGCGCCGCGCGGCGAGGTGGACGATTTCCTCGACGGCGTCGATGCGTTGCGCGAACGCGTCGAGCGGCTGGTCGCGCGCGTGGCGCGCCTGCAGGCGCGCGCATGACCTCGCCGCGCGCGCTGCCGCGCATGTGGCGGGTGTTCGCCGTGCTGGTGCGCTACCGGCTGGACGACCTGGTCGACGAAGCGCACGCGCTGCGTCCGCTGCAATGGGCGCGTGCGCTGCTGCCGCGCCCGCGCCGGGAAATCGCGGCGATGCCGCGCGGCGCGCGGCTGCGGCTGGCGTTGACGCAACTCGGCCCGATCTACGTCAAGGCCGGGCAGGTGCTGTCCACGCGCCGCGATCTGTTGCCGCCGGACATCGCCGACGAATTGTCGCTGCTGCAGGATCAGGTGCCGCCGTTTCCCGGCGGCGAAGCGCGCGCGATCGTGGAGGCCGCGCTCGGCGCGCCGGTCGCCGCGCTGTACGCGCGATTCGACGAAACGCCGCTGGCCTCGGCGTCGATCGCGCAGGTGCACGCCGCGGCCCTGCCCGACGGCCGCGAAGTGGTGGTGAAGGTGGTGCGGCCCGGCATCCGCGCGCAGATCGCGCGCGACCTGGAGCTGCTGCACGCGCTGGCCGGGCTGGTCGCGCGCCGGCACCCGCAGGCCGACAAGATCCGGCCGCAGGAAATCGTCGAGGAAGTCGAGAAGACGCTGTACCACGAACTCGACCTGCAGCGCGAGGCCGGCAACGCCAGCCTGCTGCGCCGCAATTTCACCGGCTCGCCGGATCTGTACGTGCCCGAGGTGCACTGGTCGCACACCAACGAGAAAGTGCTGACGATGGAACGGGTGCACGGCATCCCCGCCGACGACATCGCCGCGCTGGATGCCGCCGGCATCGACCGCAAGCGGCTCGCGGAAAAGGGCGTGCGGCTGTTCTACACGCAGGTGTTCCGCGACAACTTCTTCCACGCCGACGCGCATCCCGGCAATATCTGGGTGGACACCCGCGCGAAGGACGAGCCGCGCTTCATCGCGCTGGACTTCGGCATCATGGGCACCTTGCCGGAAGCCGACCAGTACTGGCTCGCGGAAAATTTCATGGCGCTGTTCGAGCGCGACTACCGGCGCATCGCCCAATTGCACGTCGCGGCCGGCTGGATTCCGCCGACCGCGCGCGTCGATGAACTGGAAGCCGCGGTGCGCACGGTGTGCGAGCCGTACTTCACGCGGCCGCTGTCGGAAATCTCGCTGGCCGAAGTGGTGGCCAAGATGTTCAACACCGCCCGCCGGTTCGAACTCACGCTGCAGCCGCAACTGATCCTGATGCAGAAGACGCTGCTGAACATCGAGGGGCTGGGGCGCCAGCTCGATCCCTCCATCGACATCTGGGCGGTGGCGCACCCCGAACTCAGGCGCATCCTGGCGCGGCGTTACAGCCCGCTGCGCGCGTTGCGCGAAATCCGCAGGCGCATGCCAGAGTGGTTGCATATCGCGCCGCAGATTCCCGACCTGGTGCACGCGGGCCTGCAGAAAATGGCGCAGGATGCCCGGCGCGTGGATGTCACCTCGGCGCAGCTGCAATCGCTGCAAGCCGCGCACCGCGATACCCAGCGGCGCATCCTCGCGGCATCTTTCGGCGGCGCACTGCTGGTCGGCGCGGCACTGCTGTTCGCCCTCGCGCCCGCGCGCGCGCCGTGGCTGGAAGCGATGGCGCTGGTGGTCGGGTTGATCGCGTTTGTGGTGGCGTGGCCTTGGCGGAACCGATAAGGCTTGCTCTTCCTTCTCCCGCCGGGAGAAGGTGGCGCGAAGCGCCGGATGAGGGTCAGGGTCTTGCGCCAGCTTGCGCACGTGCGGTTTTCCGAACCCTCACCCCAACCCCTCTCCCGACGGGAGAGGGGCCCGATTCCATTAGAGTGATGCCATGCGCATCAATCCTCATCTCTACATCCCCGATTCCGAACTCACCGAGCGCTTCCTGCGCGCGGACGGCCCCGGCGGCCAGCACGTCAATCGCACCGAGAGCGCGGTGGAGCTGCGTTTCGACGGCGCGCGCTCACCGTCCCTGCCGGACGACGTGCGTGCGCGGTTGTTGTCGCGAAGCGATCGCAGGCTGACCGGCGACGGCG
>JAFEEJ010000237.1 GCA_018241145.1 Pseudomonadota bacterium
CGCCGCGCGCGGCGATCGCGGTCCGCGCGGCGTTGCGGATGCGGGTCAGCGCTTCGTCCTGCAGGGCGGGCACGCCGGCGCAGGCGTGCCAGCGCACAAGTTGCGCGGAGGAATGGCCCGCCACGCCTATTCCTTCTTCATCGCATGGCCGCCGAATTCGTTGCGCATCGCCGACAGCAGTTTGTCGGTGAACGAATCCTTGTCGCGCGAACGCAACCGTTCGATCAGCGCGGTGGTGATCACCGGCGCCGGCACGTCGAGGTCGATCGCTTCGGCGACCGTCCAGCGGCCTTCGCCCGAATCGACCACGTAGGGCGCGATGCCTTCCAGCGTCGGGTTCTTCTGCAGCGCATCGGCGGTGAGGTCCAGCAGCCACGAACGCACCACCGAGCCGAAGCGCCAGATCTGCGCGACCTGTTCCAGGTCCAGCTGGAATTCCTGCTTGTGGCCCAGCACCGCGAAACCCTCGGCGTAGGCCTGCATCAATCCGTATTCGATGCCGTTGTGGACCATCTTGGTGAAGTGGCCGGAACCGCAGGGGCCGACGCGGCCCCACCCCTGGTCCTTCGCGGGCGCCAGCGCTTCGAAGATCGGTCGCAGGCGTTCGACCACGTCTTCGTCGCCGCCGACCATCATGCTGTAGCCCTCGGCCAGGCCCCACACGCCGCCGCTGGTGCCGCAATCGACGAAATGGATCTTCTTGGCCGACAGGTTCTGCGCGTGGCGCATGCTGTCCTTGTAATTGGAATTGCCACCGTCGATCACGACGTCGTCGGCGTCGAGCAGGGTGGCGAGCTGGTTGACGGTCTGTTCGGTGATCGCGCCGGAAGGCACCATCGACCACAGCGCGCGCGGCGCCTTCAATGCGGCCACCAGCGCTTGCAGCGATTCGACCGTCGCGCCGCCTTTCGCCTCCAGCGCCTTGCGCGCATCCGGGCCGGGATCGAAGCCGACCACGCGGTGCCCGGCCTTGATCAGCCGTTGCGCCATGAAGTTGCCCATCTTGCCGAGGCCGATCATGCCCAGTTCCATGCGTTGCACTCCTGCGCTGAGGTTCCAAACCTGCAATGGTACTCCCGATGCAATGCTGCATCCCGCAACGATTTCGTGAATGTACAGGCTGTCCCGTTGCATAATGGCCGCTTTGCAGGGAACGCTGATGCCGGAATCCCGCCCGCCGTCCGTCGCCGCACCGCCACCGGCCCTGCTGGGGCACGAGGAGTACGCGACGCTGGTGGATGCGGCGGGTGCGGGCTGGAGCCGCTGGCGCGGATTGGCGATCACGCGCTGGCGCGAGGACGCAGCCTGCGATTCCAAGGGCAGCTGGTTCTATCTGCGCTGCATGGAAAGTGGCGAGGTGTGGTCGCCGACGGCGCAGCCGCTCGGCCTCGATCCCGCCGCGATCGAAACCCGGTTCGACGAACACGCCGCGCGCTTCGCGCATCGCCACGGCGGCTTGACCACCACGCTTGAAATCGCGGCCGATCCGGAATCTGCGCTGGAAGTGCGCGGCATCGGCGTGCGCAACGACGGCGACCGCACCCGCGAAATCGAAATCACCTCGTATTTCGAACTGGTGCTGGGTTCCGCGCAGGCCGACGCCTCGCATCCGGCGTTCTCCAAGATGTTCGTGCAGACGCAGGCGCACGAGGGCGTGTTGCTGGCGTCGCGCCGAAAACGCGAACCGTCCGACCCGGACATCTGGGCCGCGCACGCGGTGGTGGTGGACGGTGCAATGCAAGATGCCCTGCAATGGGAAACCGATCGCGCGCGATTCATCGGCCGCGATCGCGATGCGCGCTCGCCGCTCGCGTTGGACGCGGGCGTGCGGCTTTCCGGCACCGCCGGCACGGTGCTCGATCCGGTGTTTTCGCTGCGCGTTCGCGTGCGCGTGCCGCCGCGCTCGACGCGGCGCGTGGCCTTTCTCACGGCCGCAGCGCCGACACGCAAGGATGTGCTCGCATCGGTGTCGCGCCATGCCACGCCCGCAGCCTGCGAGCGTGTGTTCGCGCGCGCCGCGCATGGTGCAAGCAGGAAATCCCGTTCCAACCGCGGCCGGACCAGTCCCGCACTCGCCGGTCGCACGCTTGCCGCCGCCTTGCAATGCTGCGATCCGTCCTGGCGCGCGCCGGCCGCAACGCTGGCGAAGGGCGAGGGCGGCGCGCCGGTGCTGTGGGCAAAAGGCATTTCCGGTGACCTGCCGATCGCGTTGTTGCGCGTGCGCGCGTCCGCGCAGATGCCGGTGGCCGAGGAACTGCTGCACGCGCAGGCATTCTGGCGCGGGCACCAGGTTTTCGCGGATGTGGTGATCCTGATCGACGCATCGGGCGATGCCGCCGATGCATTGCAACGGCAGGCACAGGCACTGGTTGCGCGCCTGCAGGGCAAACAGCCGCCGGAGAAATCGCAGGGCTGCGTCTTCGTGCTGCGCAACGACCAGCTCGACGAACGGCTGCAGGCGGGCTTGCCGACCGCCGCACTGGTCGTCCTCGATGCGAAGGACGGCGGCCTGCTGCAACAATGCGCGCGTCGGGAAGGCAGCCGTCGACTCCACGCCGGGGCTCCCGCCCGGGCGTGTGCGCCTCGCGCAAGCGCGAAAACGTCCAGGGCGCGCAAACCCGCAGCGGCCGCGAAACTGGAAGCCTTCAATGGCCTCGGCGGCTACGCCGCGGACGGGCGCGAATACGTCACCGTGTTGCGCGACGGCGCGAGCACGCCGATGCCGTGGTCGTACCTCGTCGCCAATCCGGGATTCGGCTTCCTCGCCACCGCCAGCGGCGGCGGTTGCTGCTGGTCGATCAACAGCCAGCAGAACACGCTCACGCCATGGTCGAACGACGCGGTCGGCGATCCGCCGGGCGAAGTGCTGTACCTGCGCGACGACGACAGCGGCGAGTTGTGGTCGGCCTGCGCCTCGCCGATCCGCGTGGCGGGAACCGAATACGTCGCGCGCTTCGGCGCGGGGCATGTCCGTTTCGAATGCAGCGCGCATGGCATCGAGTCGGACCTGCGGCAATTCGTCCCGGTCGCCGATTCGATCAAGATTTCGCGGCTGCGGTTGCGCAATCGCAGCGGACGAGTGCGCAGGCTGTCGCTGACGGCGTACGTGCAATGGGCGCTGGGCGCGATCGGCACCCGTGGCGCGCCGTACGTGGTCACCTCCTTCGACGCGCAAGGCGGGGCGCTGCTGGCGCGCAACCGCTGGCGCGACGAATTCTCCGAACGCGTCGCGTTCGCGGCGCTGGACAAAAACCCGAACTCGTACACGGGCGATCGCCGCGAATTCCTCGGCGCGCATGGAACCCTGTCTGCACCTGCGGCGTTGCACGCGCGGAGGCCGCTGTCGGGACATGCCGGCGCCGGGCTCGATCCGTGCGCGGCGCTGCAGGCGACGATCGAACTCGCGGCCGGCGAAGAACGGGAGATCGTCTTCTTCCTCGGCGAAGCGGCGAGCGAAGCCGATGCCCTGCAATTGCTGCTGCGTCATCGCGGCGCGAACCTCGACGACGCCTTCGCACAGGTGCAATCGCAGTGGGATGCGACCCTCGGCGCGGTGCAGGTGAGCACCCCGGACCCGGCGATGGATCGACTGTTGAACCGAAATCTGCTGTATCAGGTGCTGGCGTGCCGGCTGTGGGGACGCACCGCGTTCTACCAGGCCAGCGGCGCCTACGGATTCCGCGACCAGTTGCAGGACGTGATGGCGCTGTGCGTGTCGCGGCCCGACCTCGCGCGCGAACACCTCCTGCGCGCGGCGTCGCGCCAGTTCGTCGAGGGCGACGTGCAGCACTGGTGGCAGACGCCGGGTGGCAAGGGCGTGCGCACGCGCATGACCGACGATCGCCTGTGGCTGCCGTACGTGCTGGCGCATTACCTCGAAACGACGGGCGATGCCGGCGTGCTCGACGAAGCGGTGCCGTTCCTCACCGGCGATGCGTTGCAGCCGGGGCAGAACGAAAATTATTTCCAGCCGCAGGCCGCGCAGGAAACGGCCAGCCTGTACGAACATTGCGTGCGCGCGATCCGGATCAGCCTCGCGTTCGGCCAACACGGCGTGCCGCTGATGGGCACCGGCGACTGGAACGACGGCATGAACCGCGTCGGCGCGGGCGGCAAGGGCGAAAGCGTGTGGCTGGGCTGGTTCCTGTACGCGGTATTGCGCAGGTTCGCGCCGCTGGCACAGGCGCGCGGCGACACGGCCAGCGCGCAGTCGTGGACGACCGGTGCGGAAACGCTGCTGCAATCGCTGGAGCACAGCGCCTGGGATGGCGCCTGGTACCTGCGCGCGTGGTACGACGACGGCACGCCGCTGGGGTCGCGGAAGGACCGCGAATGCATGATCGATTCGCTGGCGCAGTCATGGGCCGTGATCAGCGGCGGCGGCGGCGCGCAACGCGCGGCGCGCGCGATGCGTTCGGTGGACGAACACCTGGTGCGGGAGTCCGACGGCCTGGTCGCGCTGTTCACGCCGCCGTTCGATCGCACGCGGCACGACCCGGGCTACATCAAGGGTTACCCGCCGGGCCTGCGCGAAAACGGCGGGCAATACACGCACGGTTCGATCTGGTCGGCGATCGCGTTCGCCTTGCTCGGCGATGGCGACAAGGCGCATCAACTGTTCCGCATCTTCGATCCGCATGCCCACACTGCGGACGCGGAGACGCTGGAACGCTACAAGGTGGAACCCTACGTGGTGTGCGCGGACGTGTACTCGGTCGCGCCGCACGTCGGGCGCGGCGGCTGGACCTGGTACAGCGGTTCGGCCGGCTGGCTGTATCGCGCCGGGCTGGAATACCTGCTCGGGTTCCGGTTGCGCGGCGGGACGCTGCGCATCGACCCGTGCATCCCGAAGGCATGGCCGGGATTTTCGATCGACTTCCGTCATCGCTCGTCGCGCTACGAAATCCGGGTCGAGAATCCGAACCATGTCTGCCGCGGCGTGGTCGAAATCGCGCTGGACGGCAACAGCGTGGAAGACACGGATGCGCCCGTGGCACTGGTGGACGATGGCGGCACGCATCGTCTGCGCATCGTGCTGGGAGCTTCCTGAAGCGTGCACGGAAGCACGCTGTCTGATTTTCGCGGGCATGGACGGTCACAGGAAAACATCGGCGCAGCCATCGACGGCTGTTTTTGATCTTCGCGCTTGAGGAAGGAGCGCGGAAAAAAAGGAGCGATGCATGGCAGTCAAATCCGACGCCTTCGTGTTCTTCGGCGCCACCGGCGATCTGGCCTACAAGCAGATCTTCCCCGCCTTGCAGGACATGATCCGGCACGAGCATTTCGACCTGCCGATCATCGGCGTGGCGCGATCGGACTGGGACCTCGAACGCCTGCGCGAACGCGCGCGCGCCAGCGTGCGCGAACACGGCGGCCTCGAAAAGCACGCCTGCGAAAAGCTGTGCCGGCTGCTGCAATTCGTCAACGGCGACTACAACGACCCCGGGACTTTTGCCCGCCTGCGCAAGCAACTGGGCAAGGCGAAACATCCGCTGCACTACCTCGCGATTCCGCCGAGCATGTTCGAAACCGTGGTCAAGGGGCTGGATGCCTCCGGCTGCGCGGACGGCGCGCGGGTGGTGGTGGAAAAGCCGTTCGGCCGCGACCTGAAATCCGCGCATGCGCTGAACCGCACGCTGCACCGGATCTTCCCCGAAGACGCGATCTTCCGCATCGACCATTACCTCGGCAAGGAGGCGGTGCAGAACCTGCTGTATTTCCGCTTCGCCAACACCTTCCTGGAACCGGTCTGGAACCGCACCTACATCGAAAACGTGCAGATCACCATGGCCGAGGCGTTCGGCGTGCAGGGCCGCGGCAGTTTCTACGAGGAAGTCGGCGCGCTGCGCGACGTGATCCAGAACCACATGCTGCAGGTGCTGGTGCTGCTGGCGATGGACGCACCGACCGGGCGCGACGCCGAATCCGTGCGCAGCGAGAAACTGAGGCTGCTGCGGGCGATCCGCCCGCTGGATCCGGAGGAAGTCGTGCGCGGGCAGTTCGCCGGTTACCGCAGCGAGCCCGGCGTCGCCCGCAATTCGCAGATGGAAACCTTCGCCGCGCTGCGCCTGCACATCGACACGTGGCGCTGGGCCGGCGTGCCGTTCTACATCCGCGCGGGCAAGGAAATGCCGGTGACCTGCACCGAGGTGCTGGTCACCCTCAAGCGGCCGCCGCTGGCGGTGTTCGACCACGTCAAGCGCGAGGATGCGAATTTCTTCCGGTTCCGCCTCAGCCCGGACGTGGTGATTTCCGCGGGCGCGCGCGTCAAGAAACCCGGCGAGGCAATGCGCGGCGAGGAAGTGGAACTGGTCGCGCGTTCGCAGCCCAGGCGCGTTCGGCCGCCGTATTCGCGCCTGCTGGGCGACGCGCTGCGCGGCGATGCCGAACTGTTCGGCCGCGACGATTCCATCGAGGCCGCGTGGCGCATCATCGACCCGGCATTGAACGACGCCGAAAAGGTGTCGACATACAAGCCGCGGACGTGGGGCCCGGCGGCCGCGGCCCGCCTGACCGCCGGGGACGGCGGCTGGAAGGATCCGGTCGTGGCCAAACCCAAAACCAGGACGTCGAAGAAATGAACGCGGCAGCCGAGATCGTGTTCCTGTTCGACGTCGACGACACGTTGTTCGACAACGACCGCCTCAACGCCGACCTCGACGCGCACATCGAGCGCGGCTTCGGCACCGACGGCAGGCTGCTCTATCGCAGGCATTACGAAGCCCTGCGCGAAGAACTCGGCTATGCCGATTATTTCGGCGCCATGCAGCGCTTCCGCCTCGAATGCGGGGACGAGCCGCGCGCGCAGGACCTCGCCGCCTTCCTGCTGGAATATCCGTTTGCGGAAGGGCTCTATCCGCGGGCGCTCGAAGCGATCGCGCATCTTTCGCGCTTCGGACCGACCGTGATCCTGTCCGACGGCGACGTCGTGCTGCAGCCGCGCAAGATCGACATGGCCGGCATCACCGACGCGGTGCAGGGCAGGGTGCTGGTCTACGTGCACAAGGAAACCATGCTCGACGATGTCGCGCGCCGCCATCCCGCGCGCCGCTACGTGATGTTCGAGGACAAGTTGCGCGTGCTGGACGCGATGAAACGCGTCTGGCACGACCGGCTCGTCACGGCCTTCGTGCGCCAGGGCCACTACGCCAACGATCCCGTCACGTCCAGTGCATACCCGCCGGCGCAAATTGCGCTGGAGCGCATCGGCGACCTGCTGGCATTCGATCGCCGCGATTTTCTTTCCGCATCCGACGAGGCCGCCAAGGCCGGAGGTCAAACCGCATGAATCCCACCCAGGAACTGCACGAGCTGGGGCAAAGCCTCTGGCTGGACAACATCACCCGCGGCATCCTCGACGACGGCACGCTGAAGCGTTACATCGACGACGACGCGGTGACGGGACTCACCTCCAATCCCACGATCTTCGACCAGGCCATCGCCAAGGGCGACGATTACGACCATTCGATCGAAGACAAGGCCGACGCCGGACTCGCCGGCGAGGACCTGTTCTTCGAACTGGCGCTGGAGGACCTCACGCGCGCCGCCGACCTGTTCCGCCGCATCCACAACCGCACCGGCGGCGTGGACGGCTGGGTGTCGCTGGAAGTTTCCCCGCTGCTGGCCGACGACACCGCGGGCACGGTCGCCGAAGCCGCGCGCCTGCACGAAAAGGCGCAACGCGCGAACCTCTTCATCAAGATCCCGGGCACGCCCGCGGGCATCCCCGCGATCGAGGAATCGATCTTCAACGGCGTGCCGGTCAACGTGACGCTGCTGTTCTCGCGCGAGCAATACGTGGCGGCGGCGGAAGCCTACCTGCGCGGCATCGAACGCCGCATCGCCGCCGGACGCGATCCGCAGGTGGGATCGGTCGCGTCGTTGTTCGTCAGCCGCTGGGACGTGGCGGTCGCCGACAAGGCGCCGGCGGAACTGAAGAACCGGCTCGGCATCGCCATCGCCCAGCGCACCTACAAGGCCTATCGCGACCTGCTGGCTTCCGATCGCTGGAAGAAACTCGAAGCCGCGGGCGCGCAGCCGCAGCGCCTGCTCTGGGCCAGCACCGGCACCAAGGATCCGAAGGCGTCGGACACGCTGTACGTGGAAGCGCTGGCGGCGCCCGACACCATCAACACCATGCCGGAAAAGACGCTGCTCGCGTTCGCAGGGCACGGACGCATCGGGGAAACGCTGCCCGACGACGGCGGCGACGCCGAACAGGTGATCGCGCGCTTCAACAAGGCCGGCATCGACGACAATGCGCTGGCCGCGCAGTTGCAGCAGGAAGGCAAGGATTCCTTCGACAAGTCCTGGAAAGAACTGCTGGGCCGGATCGCGCAGAAGTCCGCCGCACTGAAGGGAGGCCAATGACCATGGCCGCCCGTGGACCCACCGCCGCCGTTCCTTCGCTGGCCGCTTCGACGCCGTGGCAGGCCTTGCGCAAACACCACGCCGCGCTGCACGGCACGACCCTGCGCGAATTGTTCAAGCGCGATGCGAAACGCGGCGAACGCCTGACCGCCGAAGGCGCCGGCCTGTACCTGGATTACTCCAAGAACCTCGTCACCGACGAAACCCTCGGATTGCTGCTGAAACTCGCGCGCGCGCGCGGCGTGCACAAACACGCCGAAGCCATGTTCCGCGGCGAGCCGATCAACGTCACCGAGAAGCGCGCGGTGTTGCACGTCGCCTTGCGTGCGCCGAAGGGCACGCGCATCGAGGTCGATGGCAAGGATGTCGTGCCCGGGGTGCACGACGTGCTCGACCGCATGGCCGCTTTCAGCGACAAGGTGCGCAACGGCGAGTGGAAAGGGCATTCGGGCAAACGCATCCGCAACGTGATCAGCGTGGGCATCGGCGGTTCCGACCTCGGCCCGGTGATGGCCTACGAGGCGTTGCGCGACTACAGCCGCCGCGACATGACGTTCCGTTTCGTCTCCAACGTCGATCCGACCGATTTCGTGGAAGCCGTGCGCGACCTCGACGCGCAGGAAACGCTGTTCGTGATCTGTTCCAAGACCTTCACCACGCTGGAGACCCTCACCAACGCGCACGCCGCGCGCGACTGGTGCCTGCAGCAGCTGGGCGGCGACGAGGCGGCGGTGGCGAGGCATTTCGTGGCGGTGTCCACCAACGCGGAAGAAGTACGCAAGTTCGGCATCGACACCGACAACATGTTCGGTTTCTGGGACTGGGTGGGCGGGCGCTACTCGATGGATTCGGCGATCGGCCTGTCGACCATGCTGGCCGTGGGGCCGGAACACTTCCACGGGATGCTGGCCGGCTTCCACGCCATGGACATGCACTTCCGCCACGCGCCGGCGGAAAAAAACCTGCCGATGCTGATGGCGCTGCTGTCGATCTGGTACAACGATTTCTTCGGTGCGCAAACCGTCGCGGTGCTGCCCTACGCGCAATACCTCAAGCGGTTCCCGGCGTACCTGCAGCAGTTGACGATGGAGAGCAACGGCAAGCACGTCACGCTGCAGGGCACGCATGTCGACTATCCGACCGGGCCGATCTACTGGGGCGAACCCGGCACCAACGGCCAGCATTCGTTCTACCAGCTGATCCACCAGGGCACGCGCCTGATCCCGTGCGACTTCATCGGCTTCTGCCAGCCGCTGAATCCGCTGCACGACCAGCACGACCTGCTGATGGCCAACGTGTTCGCGCAATCCGAGGCGCTGGCTTTCGGCAAGACCCTGCAACAGGTGCGGGCCGAAGGCACGCCCGCGTGGCTGGCGCCGCACCGCGTCTGCGAAGGCAATCGCCCCAGCAATACCATCCTGGCGCAACGCCTGACGCCGTTCGCGCTGGGCACGCTGGTGGCGTTGTACGAGCACAGCGTGTTCGTGCAGGGCACCATCTGGGACATCGACTCGTTCGACCAGTGGGGCGTGGAACTCGGCAAGCAATTGGCGAAGAAGGTGATCCCGCAATTGCAGGACGCGCACCCGCGACTCGACCACGACGGTTCCACCAACGCGCTGATCCGCCGATACCGGCAATGGCGCGACGACAAGGGCGGAGCGACGCCGTCATGAGCGAAAAGATCAGCCCGCTGGCCGGCAAGCCGGCGCCGAAATCGCTGCTGGTGGATATCGGCAAGTTGCTGGATGCCTACACGAGCATCAGCCCCGATCCTTCGGTGTCCGCGCAGCGCGTGGTGTTCGGCACGTCCGGGCATCGCGGTTCGTCGCTCGACGGCAGCTTCAACGAACACCACATCCTGGCGATCACGCAGGCGATCTGCGACTACCGCGCCAAGAGCGGTGTCGACGGTCCGCTGTTCCTCGGCATCGACACGCACGCGTTGTCGGTGCCGGCCGCGCAGACCGCACTGGAAGTGCTCGCGGCCAACGAAATCCCGACCATGGTCGCGGCCGGCGGCGAATTCACGCCCACGCCCGCGGTGTCGCACGCCATCCTGGGCTACAACCGCGGCAGGCGCGAACATCTCGCCGACGGCATCGTGGTCACGCCATCGCACAACCCGCCCGACAACGGCGGATTCAAGTACAACCCCGTCAACGGCGGGCCGGCCGACACGCAGATCACCGGCTGGATCGAGAAACGCGCCAATGCGTACCTCGAAACCATGCTGCGCGGCGTGACCCGCATTCCGTACGAACGCGCATGCCGCGCGGACA
>JAFEEJ010000023.1 GCA_018241145.1 Pseudomonadota bacterium
ACCACTCACCACTCACCACTCACCACTCACCACTCACCACTCACCACTCACCACTCACCACTCACCACTCACCACTCGGTTATCGCATGCCAATCGTCGTACGTTCCGCAAGTCGCACCGACATTCCGTTCCTCGTCGAATGCAGCACGGCGATGGCGTGCGAAACCGAAGGCAAGATGCTCGACCGCGAGGTGTTGACGCGCGGCACGCGCGCGATATTCGACGATCCGCGGCGCGGCTTTTACCTGATCGCAGAACTCGATGGCGACCCCGCGGGTTGCCTGTTGGTCACGTTCGAGTGGAGCGGCTGGCGCGACGGCGACTGGTGGTGGTTGCAGAGCGTGTATGTCGCACCGCAGCACCGGCGCCACGGCGTGTTCCGCGCGTTGTACGCGGAGGTGGACCGCCGCGCGCACGCTGCGCCACGCGTGATCGGCCTGCGCTTGTATGTCGAGCGCGGCAACGCGCGTGCGCAGCGCACGTATGCGTCGCTCGGCATGGAAGAGGAACCGTACAAAATGTTCGCCTGCGCGTTCGTCCGCTTCGACAAACAAGGAGAATCGTCATGATTCCGCAAACCCGGCGGGTCGCGGTGCTGGGCGGCGTGCGCATCCCGTTCTGCAAGCGCGACACGGCCTACGCCGACCTCGGAAATTCCGGCATGTCGGTGAAGGTATTGGGCGCGCTGGTCGAGAAATTCGGCCTGCATGGCGTGGAGCTGGGCGAGGTCGCGTTCGGCGCGGTGATGAAGCACCCCGCGGACTGGAATCTCGCGCGCGAGGTCGCGCAGTCGTCGGGCCTTGCGATGACCACGCCAGGACTCACCACCGCGCGCGCCTGCGGCACGTCACTGGACAACGCGATCCTGGTCGCTTCGAGGATCGCCACCGGACAGATCGAAGCCGGGATCGGCGGCGGCTCGGACACCACCAGCCAGGTGCCGCTCACCTATTCGAACCGCCTGCAGCAACGCCTGCTGGACTTGAATCGCGCGAAAACGTTCGGACAGAAGCTGCGCGCCGTGACGCACGGATTCCGCTTGCGCGAACTGAAACCGCAGGTGCCCGGGGTGGTCGAACCGCGCACCGGATTGTCGATGGGCGAACACTGCGAATTGATGGCGAAGGAATGGAAGATCACGCGCGCAAGCCAAGACGAATGGGCGCTCGCCAGCCATCGCAAACTCGCCGCCGCCTACGACTCCGGCTTCTTCGACGATCTGGTCGTGCCGTTTCGCGGCATCACGCGCGACAACCTGCTGCGCGCGGACACCAGTCTGGAAAAGCTTGCCCAGCTGAAGCCCGCGTTCGACCGCATCTCGGGGCAGGGCACGCTCACCGCCGGCAATTCGTCGGCGCTGTCGGACGGCGCGGCGGCGGTGCTGCTTGCGAGCGAAGACTGGGCGCGCGAACGTGGCTTGCCGGTGCTGGCGCATCTCGGCTTCGCCGAAGTGGCGGCGGTGGATTACGTGCACGGCGAAGGCCTGTTGATGGCGCCGACCATCGCGGTGCCGCGGATGCTGCAACGCGCCGGTCTGGCGTTGCAGGATTTCGATTTCTACGAAATCCACGAAGCCTTCGCGGCGCAGGTGCTGTGCCAGTTGCGCGCGTGGGAATCGGCCGACTACTGCAGGGATCGCCTCGGGCTGGATGCGCCGCTGGGCGCGATCGATCCGGCGAAGATCAACGTGCATGGATCGAGCCTTGCGACCGGCCATCCGTTCGCCGCGGCCGGCGCACGCATCGTGGCGACGCTGGCGAAGCTGCTGGAGCAGCGCGGTTCCGGCCGTGGCCTGATTTCGATCTGTACCGCGGGCGGGATGGGCGTGGTCGCGATCCTGGAGCGCTAGGGGCCCCTCTGATCAATCCATATTTTCGCCATTCCCGCGAA
>JAFEEJ010000238.1 GCA_018241145.1 Pseudomonadota bacterium
TGCTATGCTCTCACCACTCACCACTCACCACTCACCACTCACCACTCACCACTCACCACTCACCACTCACCACTCACCACTCACCACTCACCCATGCCTGATTCACGCAAATACTTCGGAACCGACGGCATCCGCGGCCGTGTCGGCGAATGGCCGATCACCGCCGAGTTCATGCTGAAGCTGGGCCGCGCCGCGGGCGTGGTGCTGGGCGACGGCAAGCGCCCGCTGGTGCTGATCGGCAAGGACACGCGCGTGTCCGGTTACATGTTCGAATCCGCGCTGGAAGCAGGGCTGGTGGCGGCCGGCGCGGACGTCGGATTGCTCGGGCCATTGCCGACGCCCGGCGTGGCGCAACTGACGCGCGAACTCGGCGCGCATGCCGGCATCGTGATCAGCGCCTCGCACAATCCGTATCAGGACAACGGCATCAAGTTCTTTTCCGCGGGCGGCGAGAAGCTCGACGACGCGGTCGAAGCCGAAATCGAGCGCGAAGTGGACGCGCCGTTCGCCACGGTCGCGCCGGAGCAACTGGGCAAGGCGCGCCGCATCGACGACGCGGTCGAACGCTACGCGCGTTTCTGCCTCGGCACCCTGCGCGTGCCGCCCGATCTTTCCGGCCGGCACATCGTGCTGGATTGCGCGCACGGCGCAACCTATCTGGTCGCGCCGAAGGTGTTCTCGTCGCTGGGCGCGACGGTGACGCGCATCGGCTGCGAGCCGGATGGCTTCAACATCAACCGCGAGACCGGCGCGACCCATCCCGCCGCGTTGCGCGGCGCGGTGATCGAAAGGCGCGCCGATTTCGGCATCGCCTTCGACGGCGACGGCGACCGCGTGCAGATGATCGACCGGCATGGCGAGCTGGTGGACGGCGACGACCTGCTGTACGTGCTGGCGCGCGACTGGATCGCGCAAGGCCGGCTGAGCGGGCCGGTGGTCGGCACGCTGATGAGCAATTACGGGCTGGAGCGCGCGCTGACGGGCGCCGGCGCGAAATTCCTGCGCGCCAGAGTCGGCGATCGTTACGTCTTGCAGCAATTGAAGGAACACGGCGGCACGCTGGGCGGCGAAACTTCCGGGCACATCCTGTGCCTCGACCGCGCCAGCACCGGCGACGGCATCGTGTCCGCGCTGGCGGTGCTGGATGCGCTGGCGCGCGCGGGGAGCGACCTGTCCCGGGCGCGCGACGGCCTGGAAAAATTGCCGCAGGTCACGCGCAACGTGCGCGCGGCCGGTGGTGCCGCGCTGGTCGCGGCGCCCGGCGTGCAGCAGGTGCTGGCAGAAGTGCAGCAAGCGTTGCACGGCCGCGGCCGCGTGGTGTTGCGTCCTTCGGGAACCGAACCGGTGGTGCGCGTCACCATCGAAGCCGCGGATGCCGCCGAGGTCGAGCGGCTCGCGGCACGCCTCGCCGATGCGGTGCAGGCGGCGGCCGCCGAGCTTTGAGGCGACATGGATCGCGTTCCCGCCCTCGACATCCGCCGTTACGACAGCGACCGCGATGCGTTCGTGGCCGAACTCGGCGCGGCGTATCGCGAATTCGGTTTCTGCGGCATCAGCGGGCACGGCATCGATCCGGCCTTGATCGACGGCGCCTACGATGCGTTCCGGCGTTTCTTCGCGCTGCCGCTGGAAACGAAGATGAAGTACCACGTGCCGGGCGGCGGCGGCGCGCGCGGCTACACGCCGTTCAAGGTGGAAACCGCGAAGGGCGGCGAACACCCGGACTTGAAGGAGTTCTGGCACATCGGCCGCGAGTTGCCGGGGAATTCACCGTACGGCACGCAGATGCCGCAGAACCTGTGGCCGGACGAGGTGCCGGGATTCCGCGCCTACGGCTACAGCCTGTATCAGGCGCTGGACTCGCTGGGCACGCGCGTGCTGCGCGCGCTGGCCCTGCACATCGGCTTGCCGGAAGGCTTCTTCGACGACAAGACCAACCACGGCAATTCGATCCTGCGGCCGATCCACTACCCACCGATCGAACGCGGCGACATTCCCAACGTGCGCGCGGCGGCGCACGAGGACATCAACTTCATCACGCTGCTGGTCGGCGCTTCGGCGGCAGGCCTGGAACTGCTGACGCGCGACGGCGAGTGGCTGCCGATCACCACGGCGGGCGACACCATCGTGGTGAACATCGGCGACATGCTGCAACGCCTCACCAACCACGTGTATCCCTCGACCACCCACCGCGTGGTGAATCCGCGGGGCGAGTACGCGCGCAAGCCGCGCTATTCGATCCCGTTCTTCCTGCATCCCAATCCCGACGTGGTGCTGGACCCGTTGCCCTCGTGCATCACGCGCGACAACCCGCGCCGTTACGACGCGCCGATCACCGCGCACGAATACCTGCACGAACGCCTGCGCGAGATCCGCCTGATCTAGGGAAGCTCTGAACCAATCCATCCGGGATTTGTCAGGGCACGCCGAATCCGGCGCATGTCCGGACGCGGCTTCGACGGATCCAACGCTTGCCGTGCTGGATCCGCGTGCGGTGCATCCCTGCACCGCGGGAACCTCAATAAATCAGAGGTTCCCCAGGGCCTGTTGACGCCATGCCACATGATCGCGCCGGCCCCCGTCACTTGTCGACGCGAAATTGCCGCGCGCGGCGCGCGATCAGGCGCAACGCGAGGCCATCGGGCAGCAGGTCGAACAGCGTCTTGACCGCGCGGTTGACGCCGCCGGTGACGCGCACGATCCTGCCGCGTTCCACGGCATCCAGTCCCAGCCGCACGACCGCGCCGGCGCGCATCCACATCCAGCCCGGCATGTTCGACACCTTCGCGCGCGCGCCGGTGACGTCGTGGAATTCCGAATACGTGAAACCGGGACACAGCGCGCAGACATGCACGCCGGCCGCGCGGTTTTCCAGCGCCAGCGATTGCGAGAACCTGACCAGGTACGACTTGGCCGCGGCGTACAGCGTGTGTTTCGGCGTGCCGGGGATCAAGCCGGCCAGCGAGGCGACGTTGACGATGCGCCCGTAGCCGCGTTCGCGCATGCCCGGCAGCAACAGGTGGCACAACTGCGTCGGTGCGACCATCAACACGCGCATGAAGTCCTCGTGCGTGCGCCAGTCGCTGGCGAGGAAATCGCCGGGCACGCCGTAACCGGCGTTGTTCACCAGCAGGTCGACATGCAGGGCTTGCCGTGCCAGTTCCCGCGCGATCCGCACCGGCGCATCCGCCTGCGCCAGATCCGCCGCGATCACCCGCGCATCGACGCCGTGCTTCGCGCGCAGCTCTTCGGCCAGCGCGTGCAGGCGGTCCTCGCGCCGCGCGGTCAACACCAGGTCGCGGCCGCGCGCGGCCAGTTCGCGCGCGAAGGCCTCGCCGATGCCGGAGGAGGCGCCGGTGACGAGGGCGCGGCGTCGAGGTGCATGGTCGTCGGGTCGCATCGGGGCGGGGCTCTCGCTATGCTTCGCGTTCACCATCATGGAGCGTCCTGCCCATGCGCCGCAAACTGGTCGCGGGAAACTGGAAGATGCACGGCACGCGCGAAAGCGCGGAGCAACTGGTCGCGGGAATCCTCGCCGTTTTTCCGGCGCACTGCGACGTGGCGGTATTCCCGCCGTATCCGTACCTCGCGCCGTTGATCGCGCGCAACGGCGGCGCCCTGGATTTCGGCGCGCAGGATTGCAGCGAACACGACGACGGCGCGTACACCGGCGAAGTGTCGGCGGCGATGGTGCGGGACATCGGCTGCCGCTACGTGCTGGCAGGGCATTCCGAGCGCCGGCAATACCACCACGAAGGCGATGCGCAGGTCGCCCGCAAGGTGGGCAAGGCGCTGGAACACGACCTGGTCCCCGTGCTGTGCGTGGGCGAGAGCCTGGAAGAGCACGATGCCGGCCGCACCGCCGAGGTGGTGCAACGCCAGCTGGGCACGGTGATCGACCACTGCGGCATTGCCGCGTTCGGGCGCGTGATCGTGGCCTACGAGCCGGTCTGGGCGATCGGCACCGGCCGCACCGCCAGCCCGGGAAAGGCGCAGGAGGTGCACGCCCTGCTGCGTAGCCAACTGGCGCGCGCGGATGATAAAATCGCCAGTTCGACCCGCATCCTGTACGGCGGCAGCGTCAAGCCCGGCAACGCCGCGGAATTGTTCGCGCAGCCGGACGTGGACGGCGGCCTGATCGGCGGCGCGTCCTTGAAAGCCGCCGATTTTCTCGCCATATGTGCGGCGGTGTGTTGAACGCCGCGGGAAACCTTCATGCTGTTCACCATCTTCAGTGTCTTCTATGTCCTGATCGCCGCGGCGCTGACCGTGCTGATCCTGATCCAGCGCGGCGACGGCGCGAATGCCGGCGCGAGCTTCGGCGGCGGCGCCTCCGGCACCGTGTTCGGCGCGCGCGGATCGGCCAGCTTCCTCACGCGCGCCACCGGCGTGCTGGCCGCGCTGTTCTTCGTGCTGAGCCTCGGCATGGGCATCTACCTCAGCCGCGCCGGCGTGACGCAACCGAAGGCCGACCTCGGCGTGATGGCAGGTGCGACGGCGCCGGCGGCTTCCGCCACCACGGCCGCGGCGTCCGGCAAGCTTCCGCCCGCGCCCGCCAATGCCGCGCAACCACCGGCGGCGCCCGCGGCGAACAGCGAAGTGCCGCAAGCCACCGCGCCCGCGCAACCGGCGCCGAAACCGGCGACGACCGGCGGTCATTGAGAATCCAGGCGAAGATCTCGTCGAAGTGAGCTTTTCGAAAATCCTGCACAAGGATGTGCAGGGCGTTTCCCAGGGATGGACACGCGGGCCCAGGTGGCGGAATTGGTAGACGCACTACCTTGAGGTGGTAGCGGGTAACTCCGTGGGGGTTCGAGTCCCCCCTTGGGCACCAGTGTTTTTGTCCGTTACGATGCCGCGTCGGTTCTTCTAGGGCGCGGCATGCACGGCCAGCTTTTCACCAGCGACTTCCTGCGCGAGGGCATCCGCGAGACGCCAGGTTGGGCGAATGCGGAGCAGGCATTCGTTGCTTTCCGGGAAAGCGTCGTCGGCATCTTCTCCGGCGTATCGGCGGGCAACGCTCTCAACGAAGCGCAAACGGAAGACGACATCATCGTCCCGGTGTTGAAAGCGTTGGGTTGGACGGATTACACGCGCCAGCAAACCGCCAACCGCAACGGCCGCGAGGACGTGCCGGATTTCCTGCTGTTCCCGTCAACGCATGCCAAACAGACGGCAATGGCGGATCGCAGACCCGATCGTCGCTACCGGCAAGGTTCACTGATCGTCGAGGCCAAGCGCTGGCAGCGCGCGCTCGATCGCGGCGAGGCCACGGATCATCTCTATCC
>JAFEEJ010000239.1 GCA_018241145.1 Pseudomonadota bacterium
TCGATGTGAACGCGGCGCTGGGGCCGTTCGGTCGCCCATTGCGCGCCGGCGACGTGCTGAAACCCGGGGAAACGGGAGACGGAAACCTGAAGTCGCAACCGTGCGGAAACGGCGGACGGCCGAACTGGAGCATCGACCCGCGGCCGTGGTTCGATGCCGAAGCGCCACTGCGCTTGTTGCCGGGTTCACACGCGCACCTGCTCGACGGCGATTCGCGCGCAGCGTTGTTCGAACGGGCATTCCGGGTCGGCAACGATTCCAACCGCGTCGGCGTGCGCCTGCAGGGCGTGCATTTGAAACTGTCCGCGCCATTCGAAATGACCAGCGAAGGTTGCGTCGCCGGCACGCTGCAATTGCCGCCCGCGGGAGAACCTGTCGCGCTGGGCGTCGAACACCCGGTCAGCGGCGGCTATCCGCGCATCGGCCAGATCGCCGCGGTCGATCTGCCGCGCCTCGCGCAATGCCGCCCCGGCGACGCGCTACGCTTCGTTCCCTGCACGCCGGAAGACGCGCTGCGCATGCTGCGGAAGCGCGAACGGCGTTTGCAGGAATTGGAAACGGCGATAGCAAAACGTCTGGCCGAGGCATAGAGCCGTCTTCGACCAACAGTGCGTCGAACAACCTTCCCTGGTGCGCATTCCGGTCGGCGTCCATGCCCCGCCATTGCACGCCATGCCTTTGTGGCATAGCGTAAGCGCAATGGCCATCGACCTCAATGCGGATCTCGGCGAAGGCTGTGACGATGCCGCGGTGATGCCGCACATCTCCTCGGCCAACATCGCCTGCGGATTCCATGCGGGCGACGCGATGACGATGCGACGCACGATCGCGTTGTGCATGCAGCATGGGGTGGCGATCGGCGCACATCCTTCGTTGCACGATCCACGGCACTTCGGCCGGCGCGAACTGGACGTCGATGCCGACGAAACGTACGCGCTGACGCTGTACCAGATCGGCGCGCTGGCGGCCATGGCGCGCGCGGCGCGCGCGCGGCTGCAGCACGTCAAGCCGCACGGAGCGTTGTACAACATGGCGGCGCGCGACCGCGTGCTGGCCGATGCGATCGCACGCGCGACGCGGGATTTCGATCCTGCGCTGGCCCTCGTCGGGCTGGCCGGCAGCGCATCGATCGATGCGGCGCGCACGATCGGTCTTCGCTGCGTGCGCGAGGCGTTCTGCGACCGCCGTTACCGCGCCGACGGATCGCTCGTCGCCCGCACGCAACCGGGCGCGGTGATCGAGGACATCGACGACGCGGTGGCGCAGGCTATTGCCATCGCGACGCGCGGCGAGGCGATCGCCGATGACGGTTCGCGCGTGCGCATCGAGGCGGACACGCTGTGCGTGCACGGCGACCGCGCGGATGCCGGAGAACTCGCGCGGAACTTGCGCTCCGAACTGGAACACGCCGGCGTGCGCATCGCCGCGCCGGAGCGCGCATGACGCACTGGCTGCCATTGCTCGGCGTGCTGGTCGTCGTCATCGGCTTCGCATTGCGTTTCAACCCGGTGCCGGTGGTGATCGTCGCCGGCCTGGTCTCGGGATTGGCCGCCGGCAAGGGCATCGGCGAAATCCTGGCATTGCTCGGCAACAGCTTCGTGTCGCAACGGGCGCTGTTGTTGTTCGTGCTCACGCTGCCCGCAATCGGCGTGCTGGAACGCGCCGGGCTGCGCGAACACGCGCGTTACTGGATCGCCTCGCTGCGCGGCCTCACGCTGTCGCGATTGCTGATCGCGTACCTCGGCCTGCGTCAGATCCTCTCGATGCTCGGGTTGACGAACGTGGCCGGCCAGGCGCAAACGGTGCGTCCGCTGCTGGCGCCGATGGCCGAAGCGGCCGCGGAAAAGCGCGGCGCGCCGCTCGATCCGGATGAACGCAACGACGTGCGCGCGTTCAGCGCCGCCACCGACAACGTCGGCCTGTTCTTCGGCGAGGACGTGTTCATCGCGCTGGGCGCGGTGCTGCTGATCCAGGGCTTTTATTCGCAGCACGGCATCGAATTGCAGCCCCTGCAGATCGCGCTGTGGGCGCTGCCCACCGCGATCGCGGCCTTCCTGATCCACGGGGTGCGCACCGTGCTGTTCGCGCGGCGCATCCATTCGGCTGCCGTTCCCGCGGAGACAGCGGCCGAGCACATGCGCGCGGACACGAAGACGGACGCGAAATGCTGACCATCGAACACGCCTACTGGCTGCTCGCGGCGTTCCTCTTCGGCGCGGCATGGCTGAACCTGCGCGAACGGCGCGGGTCGCACGCGGCATTCTGGGCCGTGCTGGGATTGCTGTTCGCGTGCGGCCAGCCCGTGCTCGCCGCCACGCAGGCGCACAATCTCGTGCCGGCGCAGGCCGCCGGAATCGGCGTGCTCGTCCTGGCGGTGCTGGCGCCGCGCATGAAACGCGGCCATCTCGTCGAGCGCAGCGCCGATGAGCGCGAAGCCGATGCGCGGCGGTTGCGCCACAGACTGCTGCTGCCGGCGGTGCTGATCCCGCTGGTCACGCTGCTGGTCGCGTTGTCCGGCGACCGCCTCGCGATCGGCGGCCGGCATCTGTTCGATGCGACCCAGATGACGTTGACGGGCCTGGCGCTGGCCTGCGTCATCGCGCTGGTCGCGGCGCTGCTGGTCACCCGCGCGCAACCTTCTGCGGGCCTTGCCGAAGGCCGACGCCTGCTCGACACGCTGGGCTGGGCGGCCTTGCTGCCGCTGATGCTGGCGGCGCTCGGCGGCGTGTTCGCCGCCACCGGCGTGGGCGACGCGATCGCCGATCTGGTGAAAATGGCGATTCCGGTGCAGAGCGCGGTCGCCTGCGTGATCGCCTACGGGTTGGGGATGGTGCTGTTCACCGCGATCATGGGCAACGCCTTCGCCGCATTTCCGGTGCTGACCGCCGGCATCGGCCTGCCGCTGCTGATCCAGTTGCACGGCGCGAATCCGGCGATCCTCGGCGCGCTGGGCATGCTGACCGGCTATTGCGGCACGCTGTTCACGCCGATGGCGGCCAATTTCAATATCGTGCCGGTGGCCCTGCTGGAACTGCCGAACCAGTACGACGTGATCCGCGCGCAATGGAAAACCGGCGCGGCGTTGCTGGTGGTGAACCTTGCGCTGATGTATTGGCTGGCCTTCAGGCGGTGATCCGCGCGGCCACGCAGCACCGAAGCCGCGGTTGTCCGCGACACATTTCGACTTTGCCGGCCGTGAACGTTACGCTCGGTACCGATCCGGATTGATCCCCATGGCGAAATTTCAGGCGCGACCGCGAACCATCCTGCTCACCGGCTTCGCCCCTTTCGCGGGCGAAACGGTCAACCCCTCGTGGCAGGCGGCGCGCGCGTTGCATGACGAAATCCTCGGCGGCCACCGCGTGGTCGCCGTGGAATTGCCGACGGAATTCGAGGGTTCGCTGCGCGCGTTGCGCAAGGCAATGCGCGAGACGAATCCGGGCATCGCGATCGCCGTCGGCCTCGCCGGGGGCCGCAACGGGATTTCGCTGGAGCGTGTGGCGATCAACGTGATCGACGCGCGCATTCCCGACAACGCGGGCGCGCAACCGATCGACGCACCGGTGGTGCGGCGCGCACCGGCCGCCTACTTCACGACCCTGCCCATCAAGGCGGCGCTCGCGGCGCTGCAACGGAAAGGCATCGACGCGCACGTTTCGCAGACCGCCGGCACCTACGTCTGCAATGCCGTGTTCTACGCGTTGATGCACGCGGCGAGGCGCAAACGCATGCGCGCCGGCTTCGTGCACGTGCCGTGGCTGCCGGAACAGGCGCGGCGGCACGACGCGCCGGGCATGCCGCTGGATCAGGTTGTGGCGGCGTTGCGCCTGATTACGCTCACCGCGCTCGCCGCGCGTGCCGACGCGCGCATCGGCGGCGGCGCGGAATCCTGAGCACGCGGCGTGTCTCGTTGCGCGCATGGCCTCGCAGCGGAGCCGCCGCGCGCACCCGCGAATGTACCTTCCATCAACGAGACGAATGCCCTGTTTCGTCGTGTTCGCGGTGGGTCAACAGGCCGGGCCGGATCTGGTCGATGAAGTCGCGTGCGTCGCGCGACAGGAACCTGCTCTTGCGCACCACCACGCCGTAACTGCGCTGCGGGAACCACGCACGCATGTTGCGGACGGCAAGCAATTCGCCATCGGATTCGGTCAGGCAGATGCCGGTGACGATCGAGATGCCGAGCCCCATCGCGACATACTGCTTGATCACTTCCCACCCCCCGACCTCGATCGCCACGGTGTAGGGCACTTTGTGCTGCTGGAACACCATGTCGATCATCCGGTAGGTGCTCAAGCGCTGCGGCGGCAGGATCAGGCCATACGGCGACAGGTCCTCCAGCCGGATGTCGGGTTTCGAGGTGAGCGGGTGATCGCGGGGCAGGATCAACATCGGATCGTAGCGGCGGAATGGCTGGTAGCTGATGTCGTGCGGCACATCCAGCATCGAGCCGACCGCGAAATCGACCTGATCCGAACGCAAAAGCGCAAGCCCATCCTTGCCGGTGACATTGGCCAGTTGCAGGCGCACCGACGGGTGTCGTTCGCGATAAGCCGCGACCAGCGGCGGAAGCAGGTACTGGATGGTCGAGGTGCCCGCGGCAATGGTGAGTTCCGTGTCGGCCATGCCCGAAAGCGAGGAGCGGAATTTCGCGTCCAGCGCATCCAGCCCGTCGATCAGCGGCTTGGCCTGTTCGAACAGGGCTTCGCCGGCCCGGGTCAGCGCGATGCGGCGGCGCCCGCGCTCGACCAGGCGCGCGCCCAGATCCCGTTCCAGCGCCTGCAGTTGCAGGCTGATCGAAGACGCCGACAGAAACAGCGATTCGCCCGCCCGCGCCAGGGTACCCAGCCGCGCGATCGCCACGAAAGCCCGCAACTGCTTGTAGCGGCTGCCCTTGTAGTAGAAGCGAACCGCCGGAGCGGCCTTTCGCTGGGTCCTTCGCGTGCGGGGGCTGCGCTTCACGACGGATTCTTCATGACGGACTTCCTTGATCGGGCGCCACAAACGATCTGGCGATCAATATCTTGCGTATATTTGTATTTGTCAATGTAATTGATTGAATCATTTTGTTTGTCAAACCATGTCCGCACGGCATAGCGTCCAGGCTCTCGTCGAATGAGGGCGCAAAGATGGCCGTACCGATGGAAGCGCTGTTCGAGATCCCCGCAATCGAGCTTCGGACACCGCTGCGCCCGGGGTATCAGGGCATTCTGGACGAGCAGGCATTGGCGCTGCTCGCCGACCTGCACCGCCGCTTCGATGGCCGCCGCCGCGGCCTGCTGGCTGCGCGGACCGAAACGCAGGCCCGGTTCGACGCCGGCGCGCTGCCCGATTTTCGCGCCGACACCCGCGAAATCCGTGAAGCGGAATGGGCGGTGGCGCCGATCCCGCCCGCCCTGCTCGACCGCCGCGTCGAGATCACCGGCCCGACCGAACGCAAGACGGTGATCAATGCGATGAACTCCGGCGCCAACGCCTTCATGGCGGACTTCGAGGATTCGACCGCGCCGACCTTCGACAACCTGTTGCAGGGCCAGATCAACCTGCGCGATGCGGTGGCCGGCACCATCGAACACCGCGCGCCGGACGGCCGCGTGTACCGCTTGAACGATTCGACCGCCGTGTTGATGGTGCGGCCGCGCGGCTGGCATCTGCCCGAACGGCACGTGCGGGTCGATGGCGAGGAAATGTCCGGCGCGCTGTTCGACTTCGCACTGTTCGCCTTCCACAACGCACGCGCACTCGCGGCAGGGAATCGCGGCCCGTATTTCTACCTGCCCAAGTTGCAATCCATGGAGGAAGCGCAGCTCTGGGAAGACGCGATGACGCACGTCGAACGCGCGCTCGGTTGCGAAACCGGTTCGTTCAAGGCCACGGTGCTGGTCGAGACGCTGCCGGCCGCGTTCCAGATGGATGAAATCCTGTACGCATTGCGCCGGCGCGTCGTCGGCCTGAATTGCGGCCGCTGGGATTACATTTTTTCCTACATCAAGACGCTGCGCGCGCACCGGGACCGCGTGTTGCCGGAGCGCGGCCAGGTGCAGATGACCGTGCCCTTCCTGCGCAGCTATTCGCAATGGCTGATCCGCACCTGCCATCGCCGTGGCGCCTTCGCGATGGGCGGCATGGCTGCGCAGATTCCGATCAAGGGCGACGGGAACGCGAACGAAGCGGCACTCGCCAAGGTCCGCGCCGACAAGCTGCGCGAAGTGCGCGACGGTCACGACGGCACCTGGGTCGCGCATCCGGCGCTCGTGCCGGTGGCGCGCGCGGTGTTCGATGCGAACATGTCCGGCGCCAACCAGTTGCCGGTCGAGCGGGACGACGTGCATGTCACGCGCGACCAGTTGCTGGCTCCGTGCGGCGGCGGCATCACGCGCGCCGGATTCGACAACAACATCGAGGTCTCGCTCCGCTATCTGGCCGCGTGGCTGGATGGCCTGGGCTGCGTGCCGATCCACCATCTGATGGAAGACGCGGCCACCGCGGAAATCGCGCGCGCGCAGCTGTGGCAATGGCTGCATCACGCCGGCGCCGGACACGACCCGCTGCATTTCGACGATGGCGCCCAGGTCGATCCGGGTTCGTTCGACCACGCGCTTGCCGCGCACATGCATGCGCTGGGCAGGACCGAGCTGCCCGGTGCCGCGCGTGCGGCGGATGCCGCGGCGCTGTTGAGCGAGCTGACGCACGCGCCAAGGCTGGCCGATTTCCTGACGCTGCCCGCGTACGACTCGCTGGTTTGATCGCAACCCCACCCGCCCTTCCCCGAAGGAACCGACCATGAAGATTTCGCTTCCCACCGCCGAACAACTGCAACTCGACTGGCGGAACAATCCGCGCTGGGGCGGCGTCGAGCGCCCGTATTCCGCGGACGACGTGACGCGGCTGCGCGGCAGCGTGCACGTGGAACATTCGCTGGCGCGCCACGGCGCCGAACGCCTGTGGAAATCGCTGCACGCGGAACCCTTCGTCAACGCGCTCGGCGCGCTGACCGGCAACCAGGCGATGCAACAGGTCAAGGCCGGCCTGCAGGCGATCTATCTTTCCGGTTGGCAGGTCGCGGCCGACGCCAACACCGCCGGCGCGATGTATCCCGACCAATCGTTGTATCCGGCGGATTCGGTTCCGGAGGTGGTGCGCCGGATCAACAACACCCTGCGCCGCGCCGACCAGATCCACCATGCCGAAGGCAAGGACGGCATCGACTGGCTGGTGCCGATCGTGGCCGACGCCGAGGCGGGCTTCGGCGGCGTGCTCAATGCGTATGAATTGATGCTGCACATGCTCGAGGCCGGCGCCGCAGCCGTGCACTTCGAGGATCAACTCGCCAGCGCGAAGAAATGCGGACACATGGGCGGCAAGGTGCTGGTGCCCACGCAGGAAGCCGTGCAGAAGCTGGTCGCCGCGCGGCTGGCGGCCGATGTCGCGGGCGTGCCGGCCCTGATCGTCGCGCGCACCGATGCGATGGGCGCGGGCTTGCTCACTTCCGACATCGACGACCGCGATCGCGTATTCTGCACGGGCGGCCGCACGGTGGAAGGGTTCTTCGAAACAAGCGCCGGCATCGAACAGGCGATCGCGCGTGGCATCGCCTACGCACCCTACGCAGACCTGGTGTGGTGCGAAACGTCGACGCCCGATCTCGAACAGGCGCGCCTTTTCGCCGAAGCCGTGCGCGGCGCATACCCCGGCAAGCTGCTGGCCTACAACTGCTCGCCGAGTTTCAACTGGAAGCAGAACCTGGATGCGGCGACGATCGCGAAATTCCAGGTCGAGTTGGCCGCCATGGGCTACAAGTTCCAGTTCATCACGCTGGCGGGTTTCCACGCGCTCAACTATTCGATGTTTCATCTGGCGCGTGGCTACAAGGACCGGCAGATGGCCGCCTACGTCGAGTTGCAGGAAGCCGAATTCGCGGCGGAGACGGAAGGCTATACGGCGGCAAGGCACCAGCGCGAAGTCGGCACCGGCTATTTCGATGCGGTCAACCAGGCGATCGCCGGCGGCCTGTCTTCGCTGTCGGCGCTGGAAGGTTCGACCGAACAGGCGCAGTTCCGGCGCGGCGCCGCGTAGGAACGCGAAACAACGACGACGACCCGGGCGACGCTACGCGGTCGTCGTTTTCTCGCCCAGCCGGCGGTAGATCGTGCTGCGGCTGACGCCCAGCCTGCGCGCGGCGGCGGCCACGTTGCCGCTGCACGCGGCGATCGCCTCGTCGATTGCGTGCAGCTCGATCGAATGGAGATCGCCGGCCAGGTTCGCAGTCGCGGTCGTTGCCGTCGAGTGCGGCCTCTTCAATTCCTCCGGCAGATCGCCCTGCGCGAAGGTGGCCCCGGCGACGCCGAGCGCCATGAAATTGCGCAAGACGCCGACGAGCTGGCGCACATTGCCCGGCCACGGCATCGCCGCGAGTTCGGCCACCAGCTCCGGATGCAGGTGCATCGGGATCTGTTCGGCGCCCAGCGCACTCCAGAAGCGGCCGATCAACGCGGCGAGATCGGCCTGCTCGCGCAGGGGCACCAACCGCAAGGTGGAATACGCGATGCGATAGTAGAGGTCGGCGCGGAATCCGCCCCGTTGCACCGCGCCCGCGAGATCGACGTGCGTGGCCGCGATCACGGCGACGTCGATGGCATAGGCGCGGCTGCCGCCCAGCGGGGTGACTTCGCGTTCCTGCAGCACCCGCAGCAGGCGGCACTGCAGGCCGAGCGGCATGTCGCCCAGTTCGTCGAGGAACAAGACCCCTCCGTCTGCTTCGCGCAGCAGGCCCTGCGCGCCGTCGCGCCTGGCGCCGGTGAATGCGCCCGGCAGGTATCCGAACAGTTCCGATTCGATCAGGTTCTCCGGCAACGCCGCGCAGTTCACCGGCACGAACGGTGCCCCGGCCCTCGCGCTGCGCCGGTGCAGTTCGCGCGCCACCACTTCCTTGCCGGTTCCGGTTTCGCCCTGCAGCAACAGCGGAATATCCGCGTCGAGCAGTTTCACGCCGCGGTCGATTTCGGCATCGAGGCCGGCGGAAAAGACCGGCGCCGGAACGTGCACCGATCTCGCGCGGGGATTGCGCGCGGCGCGTGCAGCGAAAGAAGCGCGGTCCGGCGGGTCGCGCCGCGCGTGCATCATCTTGCCGTCCTGGCAGCGCATGCCGGTGATGGCGCCCGGCCGCGGCAGGGCCGAGGCGAACAATTCGTGATGGCGCAGCTTGCCGAGCTCGCCCCAGTCGATATCCAGCAGGCGCAGGGCACGGCGATTGGCCGCCACCAGCTTGTGCTCCTCGAAAACGAGCATGCCTTCGCGGGCGGTGCCGAGCAGATCCGGATCGGCATGGATGCGCACGATGTCGCCGCCGTCGAACTCGCTTTCGAACAGGCGGTGCTCGATCTGTTCCACCGCAAGCTGCACCATGCCCAATGCGAGCCGGTGATGGATCGAAGCCTCGCCGGAAAGATCCAGCAAGCCGATCACCTCGCCGTGCGGGCCGAAAATCGGTGTGGCGGAGCAACTCAATATCTTGTGCGGTGTGTAGTAGTGCTCCGCGCCGCGCACCTCGACCGCACGTCGTTCGACCAGCGCGGTGCCGATCGCGTTCGTCCCGGTGATCGATTCGCTCCACGGCACGCCGGGGCGCAGGGACACGCGCGCCGCCTTGTGCAGGAAATCCGCGCTGCCGAGGGCATCCAGGATGAACCCGTCCGGCGCGGTGAGGATGACGATGCTGCCTGCCTGGTCGACGCTGGCGTAGAGCGCTTCCAGTTCCGGGCGGCACAATTTGCGCAACGTCTCGTAGCGTTCCTGCATCACCCGCAGCGAGTGTTGTTCGACCGGCGTGGCTTCGGGGCACACATCGGCGACAAGGCCCATCTGGCGGCAACGCAGCCACGAAGCGAGGATGTTGTTCGGCACCAGCCCGCGCGGCTCCCGGCCGTCGTCAAAGAACGCGTGGCGCGCTTTCTTGATCGATCCGGGCGTATCGGCTGAGGGCATGGCGGTCTCGAGTGTCGCAACTTGCGACAGCCTGTCGCAGGGGTGTTTCGATAAAAAACACAGCGCAGGCCGGAATACAAGTGGGGCGGCGGCGGCATCCATGCTGCACCGCGCCATCGACCCATCCGGTTTCGCGGCACCGCGCAGCCGATGAAAAATGCACCGCAGCATCCTCGATCGGGCGATGCCTCTGGCGCGGCTCTTGAAGTATCCGGGCGTTCAACCCGCCCGGAGCAAGCGTCATGACCAAGCTGGAGCAGCAAAACGTCGCGATCAAGGTTCCCTTCAAGCAGCGCTACGGCAACTTCATCGGTGGCCGCTGGGTCCCGCCGGTCAACGGCAAGTATTTCGAAAACGTCACGCCGATCACCGGCCTCGCCTTCTGCGAGATCCCGCGTTCCGACAAGGACGACGTGGATGCCGCGCTGGATGCGGCGCACGCCGCCAAGGATGCCTGGGGCAACACGCCGGTCGCCGCGCGCGCGCGCATCCTGAACCTGATCGCCGACCGCATGGAGCAGAACCTCGAACTGCTCGCGCACGCCGAAACCTGGGACAACGGCAAGCCGATCCGCGAGACGCTGAATGCGGACGTGCCGCTGGCGATCGATCATTTCCGCTATTTCGCGGGTTGCATCCGCGCGCAGGAAGGCACGCTGGGCGAGATCGACGAGAACACGGTGTCCTACCAGATCCACGAACCGCTGGGTGTCGTGGGCCAGATCATCCCGTGGAATTTCCCGTTGCTGATGGCGGCGTGGAAACTGGCGCCCGCGCTCGCCGCCGGCAATTGCGTGGTGCTGAAGCCCGCCGAGCAGACGCCCGTGAGCATCCTGGTGTGGGCGGAGATTGTCGGCGACCTGTTGCCGGCCGGTGTGCTCAACATCGTCAACGGGTTCGGGCTGGAAGCCGGCAAGCCGCTGGCATCGAGCAACCGCATCGCCAAGATCGCCTTCACCGGAGAAACCACCACCGGCCGGTTGATCATGCAGTACGCCAGCCAGAACCTGATCCCGGTGACGCTGGAGCTGGGCGGCAAATCGCCGAACGTCTTCTTCGCCGACGTGGCGATGCACGACGACGATTTCTTCGACAAGGCGATCGAAGGCTTCGTGTTGTTCGCCTTCAACCAGGGCGAGGTCTGCACCTGCCCGAGCCGCGCACTGATCCAGGAATCCATCTACGACAGGTTCATGGACAAGGCGATCAAGCGCGTCGAGGCGATCAAGCAGGGCAATCCGCTGGATCCCTCGACGATGATCGGCGCACAGGCATCCAGCGAACAGATGGAGAAGATCCTCTCCTATCTCGACATCGGCAAGCAGGAAGGCGCCAAGGTACTGACGGGCGGCACGCGCAACGAACTGGATGGCGATTTGAAGAGCGGCTACTACGTCAAGCCGACGGTGTTCTTCGGGCACAACAAGATGCGCGTGTTCCAGGAGGAGATCTTCGGGCCGGTGGTTTCGGTCACCACCTTCAAGACCGAAGAGGAAGCGCTGGCACTCGCCAACGACACGCTGTACGGCCTGGGCTCCGGTGTATGGAGCCGCGACATCAACACCTGCTATCGCATGGGCCGCGGCATCAAGGCCGGCCGCGTCTGGACCAATTGCTACCACGCTTATCCCGCGCACGCGACCTTCGGCGGCTACAAGCAGTCGGGCATCGGCCGCGAAACGCACAAGGTGATGCTCGATCACTACCAGCAGATCAAGAACGTGCTGGTGAGCTATTCGCCGAAGAAGCTCGGGTTCTTCTGAGGGCGAGGCCGGATGCGGCCAGGGCCGGGGATCGCGCGATGCGGATCACGCGATCCATCACCTGGTTCGCCGGCCCGGGGCACGGATCCGCCGGGGAGCAACCCTGATGACTCGCACGTTTCAGTTCCGCAAGCAACGCCGTTCCGCGACGGCGACTTTCACCGCCCGAGGACATGGGTGGCCTGGCTACACGAGGACAACGACGGGATGCACGGCGGCTTCACGACCAACCAACACGGGAGAGCTCTGATGAAACCTGGGGAAGCATCGAAACGTGGCAATGCGCGAGGACACGTTTCCGCATGTCGGAAACACGGTCTGGTGCTCGCGCTCGGCATGGCGGCGGCGTGTCCGGTGGCGGCCAACGCCACCTCGTTCGGCGGTGACAACTGGACGGTTGACCTGAGCGGCTCCGTCAATGCGTTCTACACCACCACGAGTTGTTCGGGCGACACCGTCGGCGGCACCGCGCTGGCCGGTGAATCACTCGGCTGCGGCGGCCAGAAGGATCGCACCACCATCGGCAACGGCCTGTTGCCCGACGCGCTGATCACCAAGTTCAGCACCACGCAGGACGGCATCGATATCGCCGCGCAGATCGGCATCATGGTGCACACGGCCACCTCGGATGCGTTGTCGCCCAACAGCGGCGTGGACGTGCGCCAGGCGTTCTTCACCGTGGGCACCAAGGATTTCGGCACGCTCAAGCTGGGCCGCGATTACGGCACCTTCGGTTCCAATCCCATCCTCAGCGACATGACCCTGCTCGGCGTCGGCGCGCCGGTGCAGGCGACCCAACGCGGCCGCGTGACGCTTGGCCACATCGGCGCGGGATACACCTATCTCGGTTCGTATGGACAGATCGTCTATACATCGCCCAGCGCGTCGGGCTTCACTTTCACCGGCGGCGTGTTCAGCCCGGTGGACAACACCGGCGTCTACGACTCGCGCACCGATCCGCAGGTCCAGCTGCAGGTCGCCTACGCGAACAATGGCTTCAAGGCCTGGATCGGCGCAAAGACCCAGAAGTTCTACGCGCCGCAGGACTCGGGCATCACCCCGGACAGCTTCAGCATGGACGCAGGCGAGATCGGCGCGAGCATCACCGCGGGCGGTTTCGGCCTGCTGGCCAACATCCAGGCGGGCAAGGGCATCGGCATCCTCACCGACGGCGACCAGGGCGACGTGAAGGGCGTGAACTACCTGCTGCAAGGCACCTTCCAGGTCACCCCGAAGCTCAAGCTGGGCCTGAGCGGCGGTGAAAGCAAGAACGACGACGACGTCGTCAGCACCGGCGACTTCAAGTCCAACAGCAACATCACCGCCGGGGTCTACTACTCGCTGACCAAGAGCGTGACGCTGGACCTCGAACTGGGCCAGACGCGCTCGAAGGATTACCTCGGCAACAGCGAGCACATGAACGGCATTTCGGCTGGCGGCATCATTTTCTTCTGATTCCAACGACCCTCTGACCACGGAGATTCCCATGATCATTTCGAAGACCCTTCACACGACCGGTCTGTGCGCCGCCATCATGGCCGTGACCGGCCTGGCCTGGGCCGCCGCGCCCGACTACCAGCCCGTCACCAACGCGAGGCTCGCGAATGCCGCGAGCGACGACGGCTGGCTGATGTACCGTGGCAATTACACCAGCAACGGCTACAAGCCGTTCAAGGACATCAATACCGGCAACGTCGCCGGCCTCAAGCAGGTGTGGGATTACAAGACCGGAATGGACGAGGGCCACGAATCGCCGCCGGTCGTCAACGGCAATTACATGTTCGTCACCACGCCCAAGGACACCTTGTTCGCCTTCGAGGCGACCACCGGCAAGTTGCTGTGGTCGTACAAGCAGGATCTTTCCGGGGTCGGCTTGAAGACGGTCTGCTGCGATGTCGTCAACCGCGGCGTCGCCCTGCACGGCGACCATGTCTACATGGCCACGCTGGACAACTATGTCGTGGCGCTCGACGCGAAAACCGGCAAGGTGGCGTGGAAGAAGCAGCTCATCGCGCCCGATGTCGGTTACGCGATGACCGTGGCGCCTTTGGTGTTGCAGGACAAGGTGATCGTGGGCGTATCCGGCGGCGAATACGGCGCGCGCGGCTTCATCGAGGCACTCGATGCCAAGACCGGCAAGGAAGCCTGGAAGACCTACACGATTCCGGCCATGAACCAGCCGGGCGGCAACACCTGGCCCAAGGGCGCCTACATGACCGGCGGCGGCGCGACGTGGTTGACCGGCACCTACGACGCCGGCACCAACACGTTGTTGTGGGGCGTGGGCAATCCGGGGCCGTGGCTGGCGACCCTGCGTCCGGGCAAGAACCTCTACACCGATTCCGTGATCGCGATGAACCCGGCGAACGGCAAGATCAAGTGGTATTACCAGTACACGCCGAACGACACCTGGGATTACGACGGCACCAATGAAACGGTGCTCACCGACATCACCTATGAAGGCAAGCAACACAAGGCGTTGGTGACCGCCAGCCGCAACGGCTGGTTCTATGCGATCGACCGCACCAACGGCAAGCTGATCTACGCCAAGCCGTTCGTCACCGCCACCTCGGTCAACGGCATCAAGGACGGCCAGATGACCACCGACGACAGTTTGCGCCCGGCGATCGGCAAGCAGGTGTTCACCTGCCCGAGCTTCCTCGGCGGCAAGAACTGGTGGCCGATCTCGGTCGATCCGGAAACCCACATGGCCTACGTGCCGGCCATGCACACCTGCATGACCATCAGCGGCACGACGGTGTCCTACAAGGCCGGCCTGCCCTTCCTCGGCGAGAGCTTCAACGTCACCGCCGATCCCAAGTTCAAGGGCCAGTGGGGCGACGTGATCGCCATCAACCTCGATACGGGCGAACCGGCCTGGCATTTCCCGTCGGCGACGCCATGGAATGACGGCATGCTGAGCACCGCGGGCGGCCTCGTGTTCTCGGGCAGCGCGGAAGGCTACCTGTACGCATTCGACGCGAAAACCGGCAAGGTGCTGTGGAAGAGCCCGCAGTTGAGTTCCGGCATCATCGGCGTGCCGAGCACCTGGAAAGTCGACGGCAAGCAATACGTCTCGATCTACGCGGGCTGGGGCGGCGCGACGCCGATCTGGGGCGGCGACATGGCCAAGGATCCCGCGGTCAAGGGCATTCCCCTGGGCGGACATCTTTACGTCTTCTCGCTGTGAACGGAGTTTCGGCATGACCATGCAATCCCACCGACCCTTCCCGCGTTGCGCATGGGCTGCCGCGATCGCCGCCGTACTTCTGTACGGCGGCGCCGCGGCAGCCAGGGAGCTTTCCGTCTGCATCGACTCCAGCAGCCCGACCGCGGCGATGGATAGCCATCTCGCGCAGGCGGTTGCAGCGCACGAAGGCGCCACCCTGCGCGTGCACAAGTACGACAGCGACGACAATGACGAAGTGAACGGCATGGCGCATTTCGGCAAACTTGCCGGCCACGACTGTTCCCTGGTGCTGGGCTTCCCGCTGGACACGGACGCGCCGCCAACGGCGCTGGGTACGCTGAAGGCAACCCGGCCTTACGCCCACACCGGGTTCGTGCTGGTGACGCCGGCAAACAGCAAGGCCGCCGCGCTCGACCAGTTGCCCCATGACAGCAAGGTGGCGGTCACTTACATGACTCCGCCGAACCTTTACTTCGCGGACCATCCTGACCTGCAACCGAATGTCGAGTTGCACGACCCCGAGACCCTGGCAGCGTTGGCGGCCGGCAAGACGAACGCCGCCATGGTGTGGTACCCGGCGGTGGTCGGATACCAGGCCGATCACGGCGCGCGTTTCGAAGTGCATCCATTGCAGGAACGACACGCCCGCTTCGACCTAGTCGCGCTGTACGACGCGGGTCACGCGCCGGCTGCGGCGGCGTTCGATGAAGCCATCGCGTCGCTGCACGCATCCGGAGAACTCGCCAAGTTGCTGTCGCCCTACGCCGAAGCCGGCGGGCAGCCGGAAGGCGGGGACAGATCCGCGATGGCGGAGCGTCCACGCACGGCGCGCGTCGAGGCGAAGCCGTGCGCGACGAAGTCACCGACCGGTGGTGCACCATCCTCCGCCCCGCCCGCGCTGTACACCAGCGAGCAGGCCACCGCAGGCAAGCAGAAGTTCCTCGACGATTGCTCGCAATGCCACGGTCCCAATCTGGAAGGGCGCGCCGGCCCGGCATTGAAGGGACCGAATTTCGCATCGGCCAAGGCCGACTTCCACGTGCGCGATATCTTCACGATCGTCGCGCACAATATGCCGGCCACCCAGCCGGGCACCTTGCCGCATGACGAGTATGTGGCCATCATGGCTTTCCTGCTGCAACAGAACGGCTATCCGGCAGGTCCGTCGCCGCTGACCTACGATGAGGCGATGAAGTCGGATGTCCCGCTGCTCTATCGCGGCGAGTAGCCAATGCATCGAGTAATGCCGCCATGCCCGAAACCACACCTGTCGCCAAGGTACTTTCCACCCCGGCCGCGGATGCGTTGATCGAACGCCTGCGCGGGAAACACGGCCCGGTTCTCTTCCATCAGTCGGGGGGCTGCTGCGATGGTTCGTCGCCGATGTGTTATCCGCAGGACGATTTCATCGTCGGCGACGAGGACGTGCAGCTCGGCGAAATCGCCGGCGCTCCGTTTTACATGAGCCCCTCGCAGTACGAGTACTGGAAGCACACCCAGTTGATCATCGATGTCGTCGAGGGCCGCGGCGGGATGTTCTCGCTGGAAAACGGCGAAGGCGTCCGCTTTCTCACGCGTTCACGGCTGTTCAGCGACGACGAGATCGAACAATTGCAGAAAGATGGCCGGCTGTGAATCCCGTCGAGCCTCGCCCGCCGGCTCCGGAATTTCCCGGCCCTCCTTGCGCCGGGCCTGGACATCCGCGATGAATCGAACGGCCCATTGAGGGAGAGCCACGGTGAGCAAAACGCATTTCGTCCCATCCGCATTCGCCGCCGCCGAGCGGATCAAGCCCGACGAATACGCGCGTCGTTACGCCGAGTCGCTCAGGGACCCGGAAACATTCTGGGCCGATGCCGCCACGCGGCTGGACTGGATCAAGTTCCCCACCCGGATCAAGGATGTCTCCTACGATCCGGAAGACCTGCACATCCGCTGGTATGCGGATGGCGTGTTGAATCCGACGATCAGTTGCCTCGACCGGCATCTGGAAAGGCGCGGCGACAAGACCGCGCTGTTGTTCGAGGGCGACGACCCGAA
>JAFEEJ010000240.1 GCA_018241145.1 Pseudomonadota bacterium
AGATTCCAGCGTCACGCCCGCGCGCAATGGTTTTGGTGACTTTTGCCGAAACAAAAGTCGCACGCTCGCGGCAGCGAGCTGAACCAAAACAATCTTGCGGAGAAAAGCAGATTCCGGGTTCCGGCCTTCGGCCAGCCCCGGAATGACGAATCCAACGAAACCGGATGGCTCGCCATATTCTGTAGCTCGCCCTTCCGGCCACCGGCTTTGTCGATGTCCGCTTCGGCATCATGCCCAGTCCGGCCTTCGCCGGAATTACGAAAGCGGATTTGAATCGCGCGTGGGTGGCGGAAACGCCGCACTTGACGCGCGACACCGCTATCCTTCGCGCGTTGCGATCACGTGACGCCATCCGCGAGGGGGACCCATGGCGCTGCAGAAGACCTTGCGCACCATTGACCTGGTGCTGTTCAACGTGGTCGCGATCGTCGGGCTGCGCTGGGTGGCGCTGGCCGGACATTCGGGGCCGTCGTCGCTGACGCTGTGGTTGCTCGCCGCGCTGGCGTTCTTCATCCCGCAGGGCCTGTGCGTGATGACGCTGTCGTCGGCGCTGCCGAAGGAAGGCGGCCTGTACGTGTGGATCAGCGAAGCGTTCGGGGAACGCCAGGGCTTTTTGATCGGCTGGGTGTACTGGGCGTCGACGTTGCTGTATTTCCCGACGCTGGCGCTGAGCACGGCGATCTTCGGCCTGTACATCTTCAACGGCCAGTTCGCCGCGCTGGAGAATTCGCGGGCCTACGCCACCGGCGCATCGCTGCTGCTGCTCGCCATCGCGCTGGCCTGCAACACCGTGGGCAGCAACGCCGGACGCTGGTTGCAGAACCTCGGCGGGCTGGCGCAATGGCTGCCTTCGCTGGTGGTGGTGGGCGTCGGCGCGGTCGCGTTGCTCGCCGACGGCTCGGCCACGCCGATGCCTGCGGCATCCTTCGCGCCGTCGTTTTCCAACTTCGACACGATCATTTTCTTCTCGCAGATCTGCTTCGCCTACGCCGGGCTGGAACTCGCGTTGATCCTCGCCGGCGAAATCCGCGAACCGCGGCGCACGATCCCGCGCGCGCTGCTGATTTCAGGAATGGTCATCGCGGCGATCTACATGCTCAACACGCTGGCGCTGATGTGGGCACTGCCGTCGGGGAAAATCTCGATCATCGCCGGCATCAACCAGGCCATCTCGCAAGCCGGCGCCGCGCACGGCATGCTATGGCTCGGGCCGCCGGTGGCGTTGCTGATGACGCTGGCCGGCGTCGGCGGACTGGGCGCCTGGATGATCGGCACCGCGCGCCTGCTGTTCGTCGGCGGCATGGACCGCATGCTGCCGCCCGCGCTCGCACGCGTGCATCCGCGCTGGAACACGCCGTACGTCGCGCTGCTGGTGCAGGGCGCGCTCGCCGCGCTGTTCATCGTAGCCGCCAACCAGGGCACGTCGGTGCACAGCGCGTACCTGATCCTGGTCGACGCCACCGCGATCCTGACCTTCATCCCCTACCTCTACCTGTTCGCATCGGCCATCAAGTTGCGCCTGCGCATCGCGCAGACGCCGCACGCCATCGCCGTTCCCGGCGGCGCGTCCGGCAGCATCCTCGTCAACGGCACGGGATTCCTGACCACCGTGCTCGCCATCGCGCTGGCGCTGGTGCCGCCATCGGATACGGGCGACAAGACCGGTTTTTTCCTCAAGGTGATCGGCGGCGCGCTCGGATTCGTCGCGGCAGGACTGGTTCTCTACCGGCTGGCCAAACGTCGCACCATGCGATAATCGCGCGATGACAACACGCGAAATCCTCGTCACCTGCGCACTGCCCTACGCGAACGGCCCGATCCACATCGGCCACATCGTCGAGCACGTGCAGGGCGACGTGTGGGTGCGTGCGATGCGCATGGCCGGGCACACGGTGCATTTCGTCTGCGCCGACGACGCGCACGGCACCTCGATCATGCTGCGCGCCGAGCGCGAGGGCATCACGCCGCAGCAACTGATCGACGGGGTGTGGCGGCAGCACACCGCGGACCTGCGCGATTTCCGCGTGGCCTACGACCACTACTCCAGCACCGACAGTGCGACGAATCGCGAACTGACCTACGGAATCTGGCGCGCGCTGGAAGCCGGCGGCCACGTCGAATCCAGACCTGTGAAGCAGCTGTACGATCCGGTGCGCGAGATGTTCCTGCCCGACCGCTTCGTCAAGGGCGAGTGTCCGGTCTGCCATTCGAAGGACCAGTACGGCGACGCCTGCGAAGTCTGCGGCAGCACCTACACGCCGATGGATTTGATCGAACCCTATTCGGTGGTGTCGGGCGCCAGGCCGGTCGAAAAGGAATCGCTGCACTTCTTCGTCAGGCTCGCGGATTTCGGGGAATTGCTGAAGGCGTGGCTGGAAGAACGCCGCGCAGCGGGCGGACTGCAATCGGAAGTCGTCAACAAGTTGCAGGAATGGTTCGACGCGGGCCTGCGCAGCTGGGACGTGTCGCGCGATGCGCCCTACTTCGGCTTCGAAATCCCCGGCCAGACGGGCAAGTATTTCTACGTGTGGGTGGATGCGCCGGTGGGTTATCTCGCCGCGTTCAAGGAATTGTGCGAGGGCGGCTCCAAAGCAGGTTTGGGCGCGGGCGACTATGCGCGCTTCATCCACGCGGACGCGAACGGCACCGAACTCATCCATTTCATCGGCAAGGACATCATCTACTTCCACACGCTGTTCTGGCCGGCGATGCTGCACGGCGCGGGACTGCGGATGCCGACCGCCGTGAACGTGCACGGGTTCCTGACCGTGGACGGCGCCAAGATGTCCAAGTCGCGCGGCACCTTCATCAACGCGCGCACCTGGCTGGATCATCTGGATGCCGATTACCTGCGCTATTACCTCGCGTCCATGCTCGGGCCGACGCTGGCCGACATCGACCTCGACCTGAAGGCGTTCGAGGAGCGCGTCAATTCGCACCTGGTGGGCAAGTGGGTGAACATCGCCAGCCGCTGCGCGGGCTTCGTGCACAGGTTCTTCGACGGCAGGCTGGCGGCGACGTTGCCGGAAGCGGAGCACGCGCGTTACGCCGCGGCGGCGGAGAAATTGTCCGTGTGCGCGGCGCTGTTCGAGGCGCGCGATTACGCCGCGGCGGTGCGTGCGATCATCGAAATCGCGGACGAGGCCAACGCCTACGTCGCCGACAAAGCGCCGTGGCTGCTGGCGAAGGACGAGGGCAAGCGCGACGAATTGCACATCGTCTGCACGCTGGCGCTGAACTATTTCCGGTTGTTGACGATCTGGCTGTCACCGGTGGTCCCGGGGATCGCGTCGCGCGCGTTCGATTTTCTCGGTTCGCCCGTTTCGCGCTTCGAGGACGCGCTTGATCCATTGCTCGGTGCGCGCATCAACGCCTTCACGCCACTCGCCACGCGCATCGAGCCGAAGAAGATCGAAGCGATGATCGAGGCATCGAAGGATTCCCTGCAACCGAACGCCGCGCCGACCGCATCACCGGCGCCGGCAAAACCCGCCACGCAAGCGAAAACCGCCATGAACGAATCCGCCACGACCGCAACGCCAGCCACGACCGCGACGATCGCCATCGACGACTTCGCAAGGCTCGACCTGCGCATCGGCAAGGTGCTGGGGTGCGAGCACGTCGAAGGTTCGGACAAATTGCTGCGTTTCGAACTCGATGCGGGCGAACTGGGCACGCGGCAGATTTTCTCCGGCATCAAGGCCGCCTACGCCGAGCCGGGAAAACTGGTCGGCCGCCACGTCGTGTTCATCGCCAACCTCGCGCCGCGCAAGATGCGTTTCGGCGTATCGGAAGGCATGATCCTCTCGGCCGGGAGCGGCGGCGCGGATTTGTTCCTGCTGGACGTCGACGCCGGCGCGCAGCCCGGCATGCCGGTCAAGTGAGGTCGCCATGATGAAGCTTTCGATGCTGGTGCCGTTTTGTGCGCTCGCGCTGGCGGTCGGGCTGCCGGCCGCCCGCGCGGATGCGCCCGCCGGGACATCCTCGGTCACCTCACCAAGACCGGCGCCGACCATGCAGCAGGTGCTGGATGCGTCCAAACCGTCCGACTGGCGCCCGCTGGATCCCGCCAACACGCTGTACATGGATTTGCCGAAAGGCCGCGTGGTGATCGAACTCGCGCCCGCCTACGCCCCGCTGCACGACGACAACATCCGCACGCTGGCGCACGAGCACTACTGGGATGGCACCGCGATCCTGCGCGTGCAGGACGATTTCGTGACGCAGTGGGGCGATCCGCAGGCCGAAGCCGATCATCCGACGCACGTGAAACCGCTCGGCGCGGCGAAGAAGACCGTGCCTGCCGAGTTCGAACGCGACATCGACGCGTCGCTGCCGTTCACCGCGTTGCCCGACGGCGATGTGTACGCTCCGCAGGTCGGCTTCAGCGATGGTTTTCCGGTCGCGCGCGATCCGCAATCGAACAGGACCTGGCTGACGCACTGCTACGGCATGGTCGGCGCCGGGCGCGACAACGCGCCGGATTCCGGCCCCGGCACGGAACTGTACGTGGTGATCGGACAGGCGCCGCGGCAACTGGACCGCAACATCGCGCTGGTCGGACGCGTGGTGCAAGGCATGGAACTGCTGTCCGCGTTGCCGCGCGGCACCGGGCCGCTGGGTTTCTACGAGAAAGCTTCGCAACGCACGCCGATCCTGCGCGTGCGCCTCGCTTCCGACCTGCCGGCAGCGCAACGCATGAAGCTCGAAGTGCTGCGTACCGACACGCCGACCTTCGACGCGCTCATCGAATCGCGCCGCAACCGCTCCGACGCGTGGTACCTGCACAAGGCCGGGAAAATCGATCTGTGCAACGTGCCGCTGCCGGTGCGGGTTACCCCGTCCGCCGGAGGCAAGCGCAAGTAATCCGCGCGTCATCCGGCGCAGGCCTGACCACATCGGCCGCCCATGAGGGCACCAAACAAAACGGGCGCCGCGGGCGCCCGTTCCAGTCACGCGCGAGTCGCGCTTGCCGCATATCGCGGCAATGCGGTCACTCCTCCGCGACCACCTTGACCTTGACCACGCCCTGCACGTCGGCGTGCAGCGCGATGTGCACTTCGTACTCGCCGAGGTTGCGCAGCGGGCCTTCGCCCAGGATCACTTCGCTCTTTTCCAGTTCCAGGCCCTGCGCATGGAACGCTTCGGCGATTTCGCGCGGGCCGACCGAGCCGTACAGCTTGCCCTCGGGGCTGGCGTTGGCCTTGATGGTCGCTTCGGCGCCTTCGAACTTCGTCGCGCGCGCCTGTGCGGCGCCCAGCAATTCGTTGGACTTGGCCTCGTACTCGGCGCGGCGCTTTTCGAACTCCGCGACGTTGGCGGCGGTGGCCGGCACGGCCTTGCCGCGCGGCACCAGGTAGTTGCGGCCGTAGCCGGGCTTGACCTTGACCTTGTCGCCCAGGCCGCCCAGGTTTTTCACTTTCTCGAGAAGAATGAGTTCCATCGTTGTCTCCGATTCGTTAGCGCCGATCTCGCGACGCAGCCAAAGGACGGTTGTCCGAATGCTTCGTTCGCCGTCATTCCCGCGAAAGCGGGAATCCAGTGACTCAAACGAATTGCCGAAAGCAAGACACTGGATTCCGGTGTTCTGCGCTGCGCGCAGCCCCGGAATGACGAGCGTGAAACGCTTCTTATACGAAATGGTTGTCGCTGTACGGCAGCAACGCGAGGAAACGCGCGCGCTGCACCGCGGTGGTGAGCTGGCGCTGGTAGCGGGCCTTGGTGCCGGTGATGCGGCTGGGCACGACCTTGCCGGTCTCGGTGATGTACTGGCGCAGGACGTTCAGGTCCTTGTAGTCGATCTGCTTCACGCCCTCGGCGGTGAAGCGGCAGAATTTCTTGCGGCGGAAGAACTTTGACATGCGTTATCTCCGAATTGGCGATGCGAGCCACGGATGGCTCGCCGCCCGTCGACACGTTTCTGGTTCTTGTGTCGATGGGCGAAGCCGAATCCGGACCTGTGCCGGATTCGGCGTGTCCTGACGAGTCAGGGACGACTCGTTCAGGACTACAAAACTCCGCTCTTATGCGGCTTCTTCGCGATCGGCGAAGCTCTCGCCGCCGAAGCCTTCGTCGTCACGGCGGCGCGGGGACTTTTCGTCCTTGTCCTTGGCCTTCATGATCGGCGAGGCTTCCGTTTCGGCCGCATCCATCTTCATCACCAGATGGCGCAGCACCGCATCGTTGAAACGGAACCCGGACACCAGCTCGTCGAGCGCCTTGGCGCCGCACTCGATGTTGAGCAGCGCGTAATGCGCCTTGGCCAGATGCTGGATGGGATAGGCGAGCTGGCGGCGGCCCCAGTCCTCGACGCGGTGCACCTTGCCGCCATCGGCTTCGACCAGCGCCTTGTAGCGCTCGATCATGCCGGGCACCTGCTCGCTCTGGTCCGGATGGACCAGGAACACGACTTCATAATGACGCATGGTTTTTCCTTTCGGGTGTCACCGCGATGCCTTGCGGCTGGCAGCCTCCCGACCGGAAACCGGCGGTGAGGCAAGGGTCGCCCGCTTTTCGCGGGCGAAAGAAGCGGAATTGTATGGGCAACCCGTTGAGGCTGCAAGCGGTTCAGGCCGGGGCGTCGACGGTGAAGCTTTCGCCGCAGCCGCATTCGCCGACGGCATTGGGGTTGTGGAACACGAAGGCCGCGTTCAACCCCTCGCGCGTGAAGTCGATGCGGGTCCCGTCCACGAACGGCAGCGCCTTGGGATCGACGACCACTTTCACGCCTTCCAGCTCGAACACGCGATCGTCGGCGGCCACGGCGTCTGTCAGGTCGACGGTGTAGCCGAAGCCGGAGCAGCCGGTTTTCCGGATGCCGAAGCGCACGCCGGCGGCCCGCGGGTGCTTCGCGAGGAAATCGCGCATGCGCGCGGCGGCGGACGGGGTGAGTTCGATGGACATGGCTGCATTCTACTGCGGGCGCGGCGATGCTTCGCTATCATCGCCGGTTCGCATGCAGATGCGGCACACACGACCAGGTTTCAAGATGGCGGACGGCAGGACGATCACGGTCAAACAGGCGCTGGCGGGCGAAGGCGCGGGAACGCCGGTCGAGGTGCGCGGCTGGGTGCGCACGCGGCGCGATTCCAAGGCGGGGCTGTCGTTCGTCAACCTCAGCGACGGTTCCTGCTTCGACACGCTGCAGGTCGTCGCACCCGCCACGCTGCCCAATTACCAGGCCGAGGTGCTGCGCCTGACCGCCGGCGCGGCGATCGCCGCGCGCGGGAAACTGGTGCCTTCGCAGGGCAAGGGCCAGGCGTTCGAGCTGCAGGCCGATGCGATCGAAGTGACGGGTTTCGTGGACGATCCGGAAACCTATCCGATCCAGCCCAAGCAGCATTCGCCGGAATTCCTGCGCGAAGTGGCGCACCTGCGCCCGCGCACCAACCTGTTCGGCGCGATCTCGCGGGTGCGCCACACCATGATGATGGCGATCCACCGGCATCTCACCGGCGAAGGCTTCTTCTGGGTCAATACGCCCATCATCACCACCAGCGACGCCGAAGGCGCGGGCGACATGTTCCGCGTCTCCACGCTGGATCTTGCCAACCTGCCGCGCGACGACAGGGGCGGCGTCGACTTCCGCAAGGATTTCTTCGCGCGTGAGGCGTTCCTCACGGTGTCAGGGCAGTTGAACGTCGAGGCGTACTGCATGGCGCTGTCGAAGGTCTACACCTTCGGCCCGACCTTCCGAGCGGAGAACTCCAACACGCCGCGGCACCTTGCCGAGTTCTGGATGATCGAACCGGAAATCGCGTTCGCCGACCTGAATGCCGATGCCGACTGCGCCGAGAAATTCCTCAAGGCGATCTTCAAGGCGGTACTGGAAGAACGCGCCGACGACATGGCGTTCTTCGCGCAGCGCGTGCAGGCCGATGCGGTCACGCGGCTGGAGAAGTTCATCGCCGCGCCGTTCGAGCGCATCGACTACACCGATGCGATCGCGATCCTGGAGAACGCGAAGCAGAAGTTCGAATTCCCGGTCGAATGGGGCATGGACCTGCAGACCGAACATGAACGCTGGCTCGCGGAACAGCACGTCGGCCGGCCGGTGGTGGTGATGAACTATCCCGAGAAGATCAAGGCGTTCTACATGCGCCTCAACGATGATGGAAAAACGGTTGCGGCGATGGACGTGCTGGCGCCCGGCATCGGCGAGATCATCGGCGGCGCGCAACGCGAGGAGCGCCTGGATCACCTCGACCGCCGCATGGCGCAGTTCGGCCTCGACCCCGCGCACTACCAGTGGTACCGCGACCTGCGCCGCTACGGCACGGTGCCGCACGCGGGCTTCGGCCTGGGCTTCGAACGCCTGCTGGTGTACGTGTGCGCCTTGTCCAACATCCGCGACGCGATCCCCTACCCCAGAGCGCCGGGGCATGCCGAGTTCTGAAAAAGCGCCTTGCAAAGCTGCTGCGCTCGGCAGCTCGCGCGCCGGCGGTGCTCGGCATCCTCGCGTACTGTCGTGTACGCTCCGGCGCCTGCGCTCCGGCGTCGCACGATCTGCCTTCGCTCGCAACGCTTTTCAAAGCGCTATCACACACCTGTAATGCTTCGCGTACTCAAACTCTGCTACACGGCGCTTCAGATTGCGCTGCTGGTCGCATGCGCGCATTCGGTGAAGGTGCCGCTCACGCCGGTGACCTTGGCGCTGCCCTCGCTTTCCGCGCCGCCGCCGCCTTCGCGCGACGACGCGCTGAAGCAGTTGCAGGCGACGACGCCGTGTTGCCGCGGCTGGTCCGAGCTGCCCTTCCAGCGGGCCCTGCCGGACGAGCCGCAGGATTTCGCGTTCGACCGTTTCAGCCCGGTGCTCGAGCTCGACGGCCAGCGCACGCATTTCCTGGCCTTCGTGCTGCCCGGGTTCAAGCGATCCTATCGCTTGCTGTTCAAGGCGCAGCCCTCCGCGCGACACCTGCAATCGAGCTATCTGTTCGCACCGACCCTCACGGTGCTGGACGCGCAGTTCCAGCCGCTGCGCAGCGAAGACCTGAAGCTGTGCGAATACATCGGCTGGCGTCCTGCGCTGTCCGGGGCGTTCGGCAGCTTCGCCATCGACGACAAACAGGCGAAATACGTGGTGATCACCTCCTCGCCCACGCAACTGAAGGCGACCACCTATTGGGAACAATCGCCCGCGGGCTTTTCCGCGGCCGCGGGGCCCGATCCCGCCACGCGCGGCAATTTTTCCATCCCGCACGGCCCGAATGGCGCATTCAGCTTCGGTAGGCTGACACCGCAATACGAGTCGGCGGTGCAGAATGGCCTTTGCGGCAAACCGAAAAAGAATGCCGGCCTGCTGCCGCAGTGGCGACAATCGATCGCCGGCATGTTGCCTTGAGGAGCCCGACATGGATCTGGACCTTTCCGGCCGCCACGCGCTGGTCTGCGGCGCATCGCAGGGCATCGGCCGCGCCTGCGCCATCGAACTGGCGGCGCTGGGCGCCAACGTCACCGTGCTGGCCCGCCGCGAGGAAGCGTTGCGCGCACTGGCGGGCGAACTGCCGCGCACGCACGTTTCGCAGAAACACGGCTTCCTCGCCGCCGACGGCGGCGACACCACGGCGTTGCGCGCACAGGTCGAAGCGCTGGCCGCGGGCGCGCCGGTGCACATCCTGGTCAACAACTCCGGCGGACCGCCGCCGGGCCCGGTGGCAGGCGCGCAGATCGACGCGTTCCTCGACGCCTATCGCAAGCACCTGCTCGCCAACCACGTGCTGGCCGAGGCGGTGACCCCGGGCATGCGCGCGCTGGGCTACGGCCGCATCGTCAACATCATCTCGACCTCGGTGAAGGAACCGATCGCCGGGCTGGGCGTGTCCAATACCACGCGCTGGGCGGTGGCGAGCTGGGCCAAGACGCTGGCCACGGAACTCGCGCCGTTCGGCATCACCGTCAACAACGTTCTTCCGGGTTCGACCAGAACGCCGCGCATCGAACAGATCGTGCAGACGCGCGCGCAGAAATCCGGAGCCAGCGTCGAAGACACGCAACACGCGATGGAAACGGAAATCCCGATGCGGCGTTTCGCCGATCCGGCCGAAGTCGCCGCCGCGGTGGCGTTCCTCGCCTCGCCCGCCGCGGGCTACATCACCGGCATCAACCTGCCGGTGGATGGCGGGCGCACGCGTTCGCTCTGACGCCGTCGGGAAACCATGGACATCTACACCCACATCCGCGTCGTCATCGGCATCGTCATCGGGTTGGGGCTGACCCACCTGCTGCGCGGCGCGGCGCGCCTGGTCGAACACCCGAAGCGCGGGGGCGTCTGGTGGGTGCATCTGCTGTGGGTGCTGTCGATCTTCCTGTTCCTCATCCACTTCTGGTGGTTCGAATTCGAGCTCGGCACCATCACGCAGTGGAATTTCCTGATTTACCTGTTCCTGGTCCTGTACAGCGTGCTGCTGTACCTGCTGTGCGCGTTGCTGTTTCCGGAAGACATCAGCGATTACCGGGGCTTCCGCGATTACTTCCTCGCCCGCCGCCGCTGGTTCTTCGGCGTGCTGGCGTCGGTGTTCGTGCTGGACTTCGCCGACACGTGGATCAAGGGCTCGGCGCATTTCGCCACGCTCGGCCCCGAATACATCGCGCGCGGCGTGGTGTTCATCGCCCTGAGCCTGATCGCCATCGGCACGGGCAACGCGCGCTATCACGCTTCCTTCGCGGTGTTTGCCCTGCTGTACCAGGTTACCTACATGCTGCGGCTGTACTTCGTGCTGAACTGAAGCCGGGCTGCGGTAAGCTTGCACGATGCCATTGCTCGCACTTTCCAATCTGGTCGATGGACGCCTGTGCCCGGCGGCGTCGGGCGACTACCTCGACGTGTTCGAGCCGGCGACCGGCAAACCGCATGCGCGCTGCCCGGATTCGGGGACACGCGACGTGGATGCCGCGGCCGCCGCCGCGCGACGCGCGGCGCCGGGATGGGCAGCGCTGCCCGCGCAGGAACGCGCGCGCCATCTGCACCGCCTGGCCGCCGCGGTCGAGGCGCGGCTGGACGATCTTGCGCGCGACGAATCGCGCGATTCCGGCAAACCGGTCGCACTGGCGCGCAGCGTGGACATTCCGCGCAGCGTTGCGAACCTGCGCTTCTTCGCCGAGGCGATCACGCAATGGCCGAGCGAGGCGCACGTCGATGCGCGCGCGCTGAATTTCACCTTGCGGCAACCCCTGGGCGTGGTCGGCTGCATCTCGCCGTGGAATCTTCCGTTGTACCTGTTCACCTGGAAGATCGCGCCGGCGCTGGCCGCCGGCAACACGGTAATCGCCAAGCCGAGCGAGGTCACGCCGCTGACCGCGTTCCGGCTGTCGGAACTGGCGATCGAATGCGGCCTGCCGCCGGGCGTGCTGAACATCGTGCACGGCCTCGGCCCGAAGGTCGGGCAGGCGATGGTCGAACATCCGCAGGTCAAGGCGATTTCCTTCACCGGTTCCACCCGCACCGGCGCGGCGATCGCGAGCGCCGCCGCGAAATCCTTCAAGAAGGTTTCGCTGGAAATGGGCGGCAAGAATCCCGCGATCGTGTTCGCCGATGCCGACCTTTCCGACGCCAACCTCGACACCATCGTGCGCTCGGGTTTTTCCAACCAGGGCGAGATCTGCCTGTGCGGTTCGCGGCTGCTGGTGCAGCGTTCGATCTTCGAGGAATTCAGGCAACGTTATCTGGCCAAGGTGAAAGCGCTGCGCGTGGGCGATCCCGAAAGCGACGCGAGCGACCTCGGCGCCCTGGTGTCGCAAGCGCACTTCGACAAGGTCATGGCCTGCATCGAACGCGCGAAGGCCGAAGGCGGGCGCGTGCTTGCCGGCGGCCAAGCGGTGAACGTGCCGGGCCGCTGCGCGGACGGCTGGTTCGTGGCGCCGACCGTGATCGAGGGCTTGCCGCAGGACTGCGCGACCAACCGCGAGGAAATCTTCGGGCCGGTGGTGACGCTGCTGCCGTTCGACGACGAAGCCGAAGCCGTCGCCATCGCCAACGGCACCGAATACGGCCTGGCCGCCTCGTTGTGGACATCCAACCTCGATCGCGCACAGCGCGTCGCCGCGCGCATCGACTTCGGCATCGTCTGGATCAACTGCTGGATGCTGCGCGACCTGCGCACGCCGTTCGGCGGGGTCAAGCATTCCGGCGTCGGCCGCGAAGGCGGCGTCGAGGCGCTGCGCTTTTTCACCGAAGCCAAGAACATCTGCATCGCAAGTTGAAGGAGATTTCCATGTCGTCACCGAAGGACCTGCTCGAAAACAATCGCCAGTGGTCGGAAGCGGTCCGCGCCCGCGACCCGGAATTCTTCCACGACCTTTCTCGGCAGCAGGCGCCCAAATACCTGTGGATCGGCTGCTCGGATTCGCGCGTGCCGGCCAACCAGATCGTCGACCTGGCGCCGGGCGAGGTGTTCGTGCACCGCAACGTCGCCAACCTGGTGGTGCACGCCGACCTCAACTGCCTTTCCGTCATGCAGTTCGCGGTGGATGTGCTGAAGATCGAGCACATCATGGTGGTCGGGCACTACGGCTGCGGCGGCGTGCAGGCAGTCCTGGAGAATCGCCGCGTCGGGTTGTGCGACAACTGGCTTCGCCACGTGGGCGACGTGCGGGAAATGCATGCCGCGGCGCTGCGCGCGCTGCCCGACGCGCAGGCGCGCCACGACCGGTTGTGCGAGTTGAACGCGATCGAGCAGGCCGCCAACGTGTGCCGCACCACCGTGGTGCGCGACGCCTGGGCGCGCGGACAGGAACTCGCGGTGCACGCCTGGTGCTACGGGCTTTCCGACGGCCGCATCCGCGATCTCGGCATGGACGTTGCGTCCGCCGACGAGCTGGACGAGGTCCATCGCCGCACCGTGCAGGGCACGGGCTGAGGCAGTCCGGTTTCGCGACTTCCGGCACGGCCGCGGCCCCGCCCCGGTGACGTACACTGCGACCATTGCATGGACGACGAAGCATGGCGGCGCGGGCGCCCCATGCTGTCGTCGTTCCCGAGGTGGAGTGACCCATGCCTGCGCGCGCCGCACTGTTTTCGTTTCCGGTCTTCCTTGCGTTCCTGGCGGTCCCGGCCGCGCGCGCACAACAGGACCTGGCGGGCATCGGCGTGCGCGAACAGCAGATCCAGGCGGTAGACCGCTCCGAACAGATCATGGCGGAAGCCGAGAAGCGCAAGGGCATACTGGCGCAGTACCAGGTGATGCGGCGCGCCTACGCCACCAGCGGCAATCCCAACTTCCGCGTGATCTTCGGGCAGTACCTGTCCTGGTACCAAACCTTCATCGGCGACTACCCGGACGCGCTGCAAAGCTTCGCGATCAAGGAACAGCCGCAGTCCGATGACGCGCCGATGCCCTCGCAGCAGCAGGGCTGGCACCCGGTGCAGGCGCGGGTGTACCTCCCGATTCTGGCGAAGCCCTACAAGGCGGTGTTCTTCAACGAGGCGCACAACGTCCCGCTCACCCGCACGCTGACCGTGCAGCTGCTGCAAGCCCTGCGCGACGAAGGGTTCAATACCTTCGCCGTGGAGACGCTCTACCGCGGCGATACGGATTTGCCCAAGCGCGGCTATCCGACCGCGAAATCCGGTTTCTACACGCGCGAACCGATTTATGCGGAAATGGTGCGCACGGCGCTGAAACTCGGCTACAAGGTGGTCGCCTACGAGGCCGACGACCAGTACCAGGGCGACGCGCGCGAGGCGCAGCAGGCGCGCCACCTGGCCAGGCTGTTCAAGGACGATCCGGATACACGGCTGGTGGTCAACGCGGGTTACGCGCACATCCAGAAGGAAGGCAAGTTCCTCGGCGGGCAGTCGATGGCCGAACATTTCATCGAGGACAGCGGCATCACGCCGCTCGCCATCGAACAGACGATGATGATCTCGCACGACGGCAGTGCACTGGACCATCCCTATTACACGGCGATCGTGCAGTCGCTCGATCCGCCGCAACCGGTCGTGTTCGTGGACACGCAAGGCAAGCCGTGGTCGCTGCGTCCCGGCTACGATGTCAGCGTGCTTTTTCCCGCGACGCATCTGAGCGATGGCCGGCCGACCTGGCTGACGCTGGGTGGCCTGCGCGTGCCGTACCACTTCGACGGCTCGGCCTGCCAGAACCGGTTTCCCTGCCTGATCGAAGCGCGCTACGCCGACGAAGGCGATGACGCGATTCCCGCCGACCGCATGGTGCTGGACGTGATCCCGCTGACCACGGTCGGCGACATCCAGGTCACCACCTCGGGCAGCAACGTGACGCCCACCGGCAATCTGTACCTGCGCCCCGGCAAGTATCACCTGAGGGTCAGCGACGAAAACGACAACGTGATCGCGCAGCAGTCGATTACGGTGCAGGCATCGTCGGCAGCGGTCGCGGCTGTGCGGACTGGTCCGTCGAACGAGCGTTGCATCGATGTCGAGGCCGCGGCCGTCCGTCCGCTCTCGCAGCTCTGCGGAAGCCAATGAGTGATGGGCCCATGAACGATTCGATCCAGGCCACGACCGCGCCCGCTCCGGTCGGCATCTATCCGCACGCGCGCCGCGTGGGCGAACTGCTGTTCCTCTCCGGCATCGGGCCGCGTTCGCCGGGCAGCAACGAGATCCCCGGCAACGTGCACGGCGCCGATGGCGCGCTGGTTTCCCACGACATCCAGGCGCAATGCCGGCAGGTGTTCGCCAACGTGCGCGCGGTGCTGGAAGCCGGCGGCGCGCGCTGGGAGGACCTGGTCGACGTCACCGTGTTCCTTACCGACATGGCGCGCGACTTCAAGGCCTACAACGCGGTCTGGGCGGAATACTTCCCCGATCCTGCCACCGCGCCTTGCCGCACCACGCTGGGCATCACCGCCCTGCCGACCCCGATCGCGATCGAGCTGAAGTGCGTCGCGCGTGCGGCGTGCGGCTGACCGCTCGATCAGAACAACGGCGTCGAGCGGCTGCTCGTCGACATTTCCGCGGCCGCGAACAGCAGCCCGATCACCATCAGCAGCACGCCCCACACGAACCAGCGGATCGTCACCCGGTAGTGCGGGATTTCGTGATCCTCGACCTGCAGAGAACGGAACAGCGCGAACAGCTGCATCAATACCGAACCGACCATCAGCGCGGTGGAAATCGCGTAGTGCCACTTCCAGTCGCCCGGCGCCTCGAAGCCCCAATAGCGCATGAACGCCAGCGAGAAGCCCACCAGCACCGAAATGGCGGTGATGATGCCGGAACGATATCCGTCGGGCGTGTAGCGCGCCGGTTCGCGCGCGTCCTGCGGTGATGGATTGGACTCGAATTCGTTCATGGTCGTCTTTCCTCGTGTCCAGCGATGCACGAAACAGACAACGGCCTCGCTACCGTTGCGGCAAGCAGCCATCCGTGGCGAGTTTTCCGGCCGGCATCCCTGCCTCGCCCTCAACCGCCGCGCGCGTTGCCTCGATGGCATCGCGCAAACGCGACGGCTTCGACCAGCAACGCGCGGATCACGCGTTGCACGCCCTGCGCGCGTTGCGGCTGGTAACCGAAACCGTCTTCGTCCATGTAGGTGCACTGCGCCAGTTCCAGTTGCACCGCGTCGATGCCGTCGCCCGGCCTGCCGTAGTGCCGCGTGATGTGGCCGCCCTTGAAGCGGCCATTCACCACGTGGTCGTGGCCGTTCGCGCCACCGCCGGCCTGTTCGCGCAGGACATCGGCCAGCCCGGCCTGCAACTCGGGCGCGCAGCTTTCGCCATTCGCGGTGCCGAGGTTGAAATCCGGCAGCTTGCCGTCGAAGAACATCGGCACGCGGCTCCTGATCGAGTGCCCGTCCCACAGCACCACGCGGCCGTGCTCGCCGCGCAGGCGATCGAGTTCCGCACGCAGCGCCGCATGGTAGGGACGCCAATATTCGTCCACCCGCGCGGCATTCTCCGAGGCGTCCGGCTGCGCGCCATCGCGATAGATCGGCTCGCCCGCGAAAGTATCGATCGGCACGAGCGAGGTTTCGCTGCGGCCGGGATACAGCGCGTGGCCGTCGGGCGGGCGGTTGAGGTCGACCACGTAGCGCGACCAGTGCGGCGCGAGCACCGAAGCACCCAGCTCCTTCGCGAACGCATACAACAAGCCGACGTGCCAGTCGGTATCCGGCACGCGCAACGCCTGCGGCGTCATGCGCGCAGCGATGTCGCCGGGGATCGCCGTGCCGTCATGCGGCAGGCTGACCAGCAGCGGCGCGCTGCCGCGATGCAATTCAAAATGTTTCATGCGATTGACGAAACGACAGGAGTGAGCAAGGGCGAAGCGTTGCGAGCGAAGGCAAGCCACGCGCCGCCGGAGCACAGGACGCGGAGTGTACACGCCAGTACATGAGCAGTCCGGGCACCGCCGGCGTGCGGCATGCCGAGCGCAGCAGCTTCGACTTGCTCACGGCAACAACACGAACTCCTCGGACGACGTCGGGTGGATCGCCACCGTGCGCAGGAAATCCTCGCGGCGGGCGCCCATGCGAATGGCCACCGCGAAACCCTGCAGCATCTCGTCCATGCCGATGCCGATGCCGTGCAGGCCGACGACGCGCTCGTCCTCGCCGACGCACACCATCTTCATCAGGCTGCGCGGACCGCCATCGGCCAGCGCATGCAACATCGGCGTGAAGACTGCCGAATGCACGCGCACGGCTTCGTCGCCGTGGCGCTGCCGCGCCTGCGCTTCCGACAGGCCCACGCTGCCGACCGGCGGGTGCGAAAACACCACGCTCGGAAGGTTGGCGTAATCCAGATGCGCATTCGCGTCGCCGCCGAACAGGCGGTCGGCCAATGCGCGGCCCGCGGCGATCGCGACCGGCGTCAGCGCGCGCTTGCCGTTGACATCGCCCAGTGCGTAAACCCCGGATGCCCGCGTGTTCTCGAATTCATCGGTGGCGATGTGCCCGGACTCGTCCAGCGCCACGCCCGCGGCGTCGAGTCCGAAGCCCTCGACATTGGGCACGCGTCCCGTCGCGGCGATGACGCGGTCGTAGGGGCCGTGCCGCGCGTGATCGCCGCAATCCAGCCACAGCGCGCCGCCGGCGCGGACGACTCCGCGCACCGCGCAGTGCACGTGATGCGTGATGCCCGCATCGACCATCGCCGCGGCAAGCGCATCACCGAGTTCCGCATCGAACGAAGCCAGCAGGCGGCGCCGCGAAAACAACGCGACCGCCGAACCGAGCGCATGCAGTACGCCTGCGAGTTCCACCGCGATGTAACCGCCGCCGATCACCGCCACGCGCGGCGGGCATTCGTCCAGTGCGAAGAAACCGTCCGAATCGATGCAGTGCTCGATGCCCGGCAAGTCCGGCACGCGTGGCCGCGAACCGGTGGCGACCAGGACATGCGGTGCGGTGTAGCGCCGGTCCCCGGCGGCCAGCACGCGGGCCTCGATGAAGTGCGCGAGTACGGGCACCCTGCGGATGCCGTGCTCCTGCAGCCGCCGTTCGTAGGCCTGCCGCGCGCGTTCGACGTAAGCCTCGCGCCGCGCGATGAAGCCGCGCCAGTCCAGCGTGCCGGGTTTCGCATCGAATCCCACCGCGACCGACAGCTTTTGCGCCTGCGCCAGTTCGGCCGCCAGCCACATCGCCTTCTTGGGGACGCAACCGCGATTGACGCAGGTGCCGCCGAGTTCGCGCGGCTCGAACACCGTCACCTTCGCGCCGTGGCGGGCAGCGCGGATCGCGGTGGCCAGCCCCGCCGAGCCGCCGCCGATCACCAGCAGATCGCAACTGTCGTCGATATCGATCATGTCATGTGCTCACAGCCCGAACCGCGACGGAGAATATGGCGAGGAATCGAGCGCGGACGGTGCGCCGCCGATCGACGCTGCGATCATGCCTCCCGTGGCCGCGCTCATGCTCACGCCCATCATGCCGTGGCCGGTGGCGAGCAGAAGGTTGCCGAAGCGTGCGCTCGGCCCGATCAGCGGCACCTCGTCCACGCACATCGGCCGCCAACCCCACCATTCCTCGTGCGTTTCGTCGCCGAACGGCGCACGCAGGTATTTCCGCGCACCGCGACGCAGCGCGTCCAGGCGCGTGCGGTTGAGCGTGTCGTCGTATCCCGAGAATTCCATCGTGCTGCCGAGGCGAAAGCCCGATCCCCACGCGGTCACGCACACGCCCGCTTCGCGCAGCACCAGTGCGCGTTGCGGGCACGGATCGGGCCGCGACGTCGTGATCGAATAACCCTTGCCCGGCTGCATCGGCAAACGCAGGCCGAGTTGTCGCGCCACTCTCGGCGACCATGCGCCCAGCGCCATCACGATACGGTCACCGGCGTACTCCCCGCGGGAAGTACGCACGCGGTCGATGCGGCGATCGCCGAGCGTGAATCCTTCGACGTCGGCGCCTTCCTCGATGATGCCGCCGCGCTCTCGCACGCGCCGCGCGAGCCCTTCGACCAGCCGATCCGGCCGCAACTGCGCGTCGTCCGGATGGAGGATTCCGCCGACCACGCCCGGCAGCAGCGCGGATTCCATCGCCGACACCGCATCGCCATCCAGGATTTCCGCTGCAAGACCGAGGCGGCGCAGCCATTCGACGTCCGCGCAATCGGTTTCGAACGCGCGCGCGTCGCGGTAGACGTACAGCGTGCCGGTACACGCGTACTCGCATTCGATGCCTTCTTCGGCCAGCCATTGCGGAAGCAACGCGTGCGAACCCTGCAGGATCGCGCAGCGCGCCAGCGCGGCACGATCCGCATCGCGCGCGTTGCAGCGCCGGGCGAAACCGAGCAGCCAGCGCCAACGTTCGCCGTCGTAGCGAGGATTGACATACAACGGAGCGTCGCGCTGCGTCATCCATCGCAGCGCTTTCCACGGCACGCCGGGCACCGACAGCGGAATCGCGTGGCTGGGCGTGAGCGTGCCGCAGTTGCCGTGCGAGGCGCCGCAACCCGGCGCACCGCGTTCCAGCACCCGCACGGAGGTCACGCCGGCGCGCAGAAGGGCCAGCGCGCAGGACAGGCCGATCACACCGCCACCGAGGATCAATGCGTCGCTGCGGTTCGCCGTCATCCCCGCAGTGTATTGCATCGAACCCGCGCGCCCGAAACGCCGCGGCTCATCCGAGCGACAGCGGCGCCAGCAGCACCTTCCATTCGACCAGCAGCAGCACGACAGCCAGCATCAGGATCAATACCCCCGTATGCCGCAACTTGCGCCACAGCGTCCATGACCGCTGACGCCACGCGCGCGGCAGGAAGTACAACGCGACCAGGGTCAGGAGCGCGGCCAGATACGCCACGGCGATGGTGACCCGCAGCATCGGCGGCGGGTAATGGAACAGGATGTCGACGCCGCCGGCGTCGATCGTCAGCAATGCCACCGCGACCACGAGGAAGAACAGGATCCAGCCGAACACCGCCAGCAGGAACGAACGCGCCGGCGCGCGGCCCTCGCGCCCGCGCGCTTGCCCGCCCCTGGCGGGCCGGCCACGTCGTCCCCACGCGCCGATCAACGCGCAGGCGCAGATCAGCGCGAGCAACGCCAGCGCCGCCAGCAAGGTGAACGGATTGTCCAATGCGTTGGCGCGGTCGTAGACGACGTGGCCATAGGCGCTGGCGAGTCCGGTGATGCGGCCGCGGCGGTCGCGCAGGAACTGGATGCGGTCGCTGTCGTCGATGCTGCGGAACACGTCGCGCCCGACATCCACGAATTGCCTGCTCTGGCCATTGGCGCTTGCCACCAGATGACCATCGGACGTGATGGAGGTTTTCAGGATGTCGAGGCTCAGCCCCTTTTCCAGGGTGCTGTAATTGCGGCGCCCGGACAACCACGTGCCGGAGTAGGTGTCGGCGATCTTCCTGAAATCCGTCGACGGCGCGGGGGCGTATGGCGCGCGCGCGCCCTGCACGAACTGTTCGAAGATGAGGCGCGGCAACGCGTCGGCCAGCGCGCTGCCGGTATCGGTATTGGTGGATACGAACACACCGATGCCGGCTTGCGGCAGCACCACCATGTTGGAATGGAACCAGATCGTGTCGCCGCCGTGTTCCAGGCTGGTGTAGCGCCCGTACCGCCCGACGAAGAACCCGTGGGCGATGGCGTGCACCGCCGGCGCATTGTCCCAGGTCGGCGTCACCATTTCCCGGAAGGTGACGGGATCCAGCACCTGCACGCCGTTCAACGCGCCGCCGTGCAACAGCATTCGCATCCAGCGTGCCATGTCGGCGGCATCGGAACTGCCCGCGCCAGCAGGCGCACCGTTGGAAATGTATTCGAACCCCTGCTTGGCGAAACCGCCATCCACGAACCTGAAGCCTTCAGACCAGTCGGGAACCATGTCCGCCGGAGGCCTGCGCGGATCGCCGGCTGCGAGCGGCTCGCGGAATGTGGTATGACGCATGCCCAGCGGAACCAGGATATGGCGCTCGACATAGGCATCGAACGGTTCGCCCGACACCTGTTGCACGATCGCGCCGAGCAGCACCACCGAATAGTTGGAGTAATCCGCATGCAGGCCGGGGACGCGCACCCGCTTCGGCTTGTAGCGGGCCAGGTAAGCGTCCAGGGATGGCACGCCCTGCGGCGAACCGTAGAACAGGTGCGCACTCAGGGCCGCGTCCTCGAACCCGGCGGTGTGTGTCATCAGGTGCCAGATGCGGATCGGCGGATAATGCTTGTCATCCGTCTTCAACGAGGGCGGCAGATAACGATCGACCGGCGCATCGAGGTCCAGCTTGCCGGCCGCGACCAACTGCATGGTCGCGACATAGGTGAAGGTCTTGGAGATCGACCCGAGGCGGAACAGGGTCGAATCCGGGTCGACCTCGCGGCGGGGATCGAGCGATGCCACCCCGTACCCGCGCTGCAGCAACGAATGGTCGCGCGAAGTTACCGCCACGGTGACGCCGGCGATCCCCTTTTCCGTCATGTAGGCGCGCACCACGCCGTCGACGAAGGCGGCAAGTGCCGCCGGATCGATCGCGGATGCAGCAGCCGCGGGTTTGCCCACCGTCGCCGATGCAGCAGCAGACGATGCCGGCGCCGGCGCGATCGAGCTTGGCGGCGACGGGGGCACGGATGGCTCGGGATTCCCCGCGGCGACCAGCATCGGCAACAACACAAGCGCCGACCACACGATCATCAGGAATATCGACTTGCGTGGCGCGTCGGTCATGGTCGAAGGCTTTCGAAAACGCCAGAGTACGTACCCATGCCGCCACCGTACAAGCGTTTGTGCAGGGTCTGGGCACCCCTGCTTGGCATCCTTCCTGCTAGTTTCCGGGCGTACACCAGGGGGAATCCACATGACGCCTTCTTTCCACCGCCAGAAGTATTCGGTACCGGAAATTCTGTTGATGCTTCGCGCGCCCGGCGCCGGCTGGCTGGCCACGCTGTTGACCGCACTCGATGAAGCCCAGCACGACCCGGATTTCGATCCGCGCCAGCGCGCCGCCCTGGCCCAGATGGCCTCCGATCCCGGCTTGCCCGGCACGGTGATCGATGCGGCCCGCCGCCGCACGGCAGCTTTCGAGCTGGAGCTGGAACTGGCCGCCGCGCCGACACCGCAGGCCGGCGTCGCCTGAAACAGGCCCGGGGTTGCGTCAACCGCGTCACGAATCGGGCCTCCGTTCGCCTTCCGGGCTTTACGGAGGCTTGTTCATGAGGTACCTTCGCGCGGGTTTCATGATCTGGCCACGCGCTTGCCCCATTTCCGCCCCCAAGCCGCCCTGCCTTCGCCCGCCGCCCCGCATGCCGCGGCGGGTGTGCGAATCACCCCGTTGAACCGTGCCGGCTCCGCGCCGTCGGCGTGCCCGAGGACGGGCCGTTGACCGGCGCGCAGCGCTGGTGTTTGCGGTTTTTCGCGCTCGCCCCCGCGCTGTTGCTGGGGGCATGCGCCACCGTTCCGCCGCCTTCGCCGCAAACGGCCAACGACGTGCTTTTCCGCGCCATCGGCCTGGTCGGCACGCCCTATCGCTGGGGCGGCAACACCCCCCAGAGCGGCTTCGATTGCAGCGGGCTGGTGGATTACGTGTTCCGCACGTCGGCGGGCGTGGTGCTGCCGCGCCGTTCCGGCCAGATCGCCGACGTCGATGCCCCGCGCGTCAAGTCCGACCGGCTGGCGCCCGGTGACCTGTTGTTCTTCGGCAGCCGCCGTCACGTGAACCACGTCGCCATCTATGTCGGCGAAGGCCGCTTCGTGCACGCCCCCAACACCGGCGGCACGGTTCGCCTGGATCAGCTGGACGGCGATTACTGGCGCTCGCATTTCCTCTACGCCAAGCGAGTGCTGGCGTGGCGTACCGCTTCCGGCGAAGCCGTCGCCGCCAACTGAAACCGCGGCCGGTTCGCCGCAACCGGGCGGCACGCCGGCACGGCGACGACTCGCATACTCCCGCGGAGGATCCTTCATGCAGAATCTCGCCAGCTTGCTCGGTCGCGTCGGTCTCGCGCAGGTCTTCCTCCTGTCGGGCGCGCACAAGATCACCGGCTATGCGGCAACGGCGGCCATGCTGGCCTCGCACGGCCTGCCGCCCGGCCTGCTGCCGCTGGTGATCTTCGCCGAGGTGGGCGGCGGCCTGGCGGTGCTGTTCGGATTCCTGACGCGCTGGGCCGCGGTCGGCTTATGCGTGTTCACGCTGCTGGCGGCCTTCTTTTTCCACGCCAACTTCGTCGATCCGTCGCAGGTGATCAACTTCGAGAAGAACCTCGCGATCGCCGGCGGATTCCTGGTGCTGGCGGCCTTCGGACCCGGCGCGGTGTCGCTGGATGCATGGTGGCGCCGCCGCCGCGGCAGGAAAAAACTCTCGCTCTGACCGCGGGATCCCTTCCGCGCACCTCGCCGACGGCTTGGCGGCTCAGTGATGCCCGCCGTCCGGATGCGCGTGTCCGTGCGAGATCTCTTCGGGCGTCGCGGCGCGCACCGCGGTGACTTCGATGTCGAAGTGCAAGGTCTTGCCCGCCAGCGGATGGTTGTGATCGACATCGATCGCGCTCATCCCGACCTTGTGCACGGTCACCAGGCGTTGTCCGCCTTCACGCGTGCGCAGCACCGTCTGCATGCCCGGCTTCAACCGGTCGCCGTTGTGGAAATACTTCTTCGGCACGCGCTGGATCATGCCGTCGCGGCGTTCGCCGTAGGCGTCTGCCGGCGACACGTCGATCTCGAACCGCTCGCCGGCTTCGCGGCCTTCCAGCGCGCGTTCGACGCCCGCGACCAGTTGCTGGTGGCCGAGCAACGCGAGCATCGGCTCGCCGCGCTCGCGCGAACTGTCCAGCGGCGGCGCGTCGTCGGCCCGGCTTTCGACCAATCCGTTTTCGGTCCACCCGCTTTCGGTCAAGGTGTAGTGGAAGCTCACCACCGTGTTCTTCGCGGCTTTCATCGTACGGAGCTCCGGCAGGCAAACCGCGCATGCTAGCGACGCACGCGCCTCATGTCGCGCCATGCTCCCCGCCGAAACGCACCCCGCGCGCTTCCGGGCCGAACCACGCGAGCAACGCCAGCGCCACCGCCACCGCGGCGATCCACACGCCCTGCGCGAAGGCGTAATCGCCGCCGCGGGCCTGCGCCAACGTGGCGAGGATCGTCGCGGTGCCGGCCGCGATCAGGTTGCCGAGCTGGTAGGCGAACCCCGGCAGCGTGCCGCGCACGTCGTCGGGCGAAAGTTCGTTGAGATAACTCGGCACCACGCCCCAGGCGCCCTGCACCGCGACCTGGATCAGGAATCCGCCGAGCGCCAGCAGCAGGACCGAGCCGCCCCAGGCCCACAACGGAATGACCGGCAGCGCCAGCAACGCGGCGATCACGATCGCACGCCGCCTGCCGATGCGTTCCGACCACGCGCCGAACGTCAACCCGCCGACCAGCGCACCCAGGTTCAGCACGATCGTCAGCATACTGACCATGTGCGTGTCGAAATGCCTTTGCAGCTTCAGGAAAGTCGGATACACGTCCTGGGAGCCGTGGCTGAAGGCGTTGAACGCTGCCATCAACACGATCAGGTAGAAGAACAATCCCCAGTGACCGCGCATGGTCGCGAACAATCCGCGCCGCGCGCCGCTTTGTCGGCGGTGTTCGAACACCGGCGATTCCGGCACGCTGCGGCGCACGTACAGCACCAGCAGCGCAGGCAACGCACCCAGCAGGAACATGCCGCGCCAGCCGATGTGGTCCAGCAGCACGCCGCAGAACAACGCCGCCAGCAGGTAACCGCAGGGATAGCCGCTCTGCAGCAGGCCGGAGACGAAACCGCGCGAGCGCGGCGGGATCGATTCCATCGCCAGCGAAGCGCCGATGCCCCATTCGCCGCCCATCGCGATGCCGAACAGCGCGCGCAGCACCAGCAACACCATCAGCGATGGCGCGAACGCGCAGGAAAATCCCAGCAGCGAATACAGCACGATGTCGACCATCAGGATGCGGCGCCGGCCGAAACGATCCGCCAGCCGGCCGAACAACAGCGCACCCAGCGGGCGGAAGGCCAGCGTCAGGAACAACGCGAACGTCACCTCTTTCACCCCGACGTGGAAATCCTGCGCGATGTACGGCATCAGGAACACCAGCAGGAAATAGTCGAACGCATCCAGCGTCCAGCCGAGGAAACTGGCCAGCACCGTGTGGCGCTGGGTGTGGTCCAGCTCGCGCAATGCAGCCAGCGCGCCCATCGTCACGGTTTCTGCGGCAATGGCGCGTAGTGCAGGTCGTCCAGCAGCGGCGTCTTCGGCCGCCCGATCACCAGCATCGGATTGCCGGCAACGCCGTGGCAGCCGGTGCAGGCCGCGGACAGATCGTCGTAGGCCTTGGCGAATTTCGCCTTGTCGTGCGTGCCGATGGCATCGAGCAGGTTCTTCATCGGGACGGTCAGCATGGACGGCATGATTTCCGAAAGTTTCTGCGGTTGCAGTTCGGCCGCGTCGCCATTGGTCTCGATGATGCCCTGCACCGCTTCGTTCATCTCGCCCGCCATGTAGTAGGCGAGGTTCCAGTTGCCGGCCTCGCCCGCCCACCACAGGCGGTCGTGGCGCAACTCCAGCATCAGCATCTGCTGGCCGAGTTCCGGCTGGGTGCGCTTTTCCAGTTCCGCGATGCGCTGTTCCAGCGCCTGGATCCGGGCCGCCTGCGATGCATCGGGTGCGGGTTTCGCCGCCGAGGCACCGACGGCGGCAATCGTGCAAGCCAATCCCATCCCCGCAACGCGAACGCGCAACCCTTTCATGCCGATCTCCGGACGCTTGTTGGACGCCGATCTAAACATCATGGCGGCGCGTGCGCAATCCCGCCGGCCTACAATGCGCGCATGACCGCATCCCGCGATGACCGCAACGACTTGGCCGCGCGCATCGATGCGGTCCTGCCGCAAACCCAGTGCACGCGTTGCGGTTATCCCGCGTGCCGCCCCTACGCCGAAGCGGTCGCGCACGGCGAAGCCGCGATCAACCGTTGCCCGCCCGGCGGCGACGCCGGCGTCCGTGCGCTGGCGGCGTTGACCGGCCGGCCGGTGCTTCCGCTCGACCCGCAATGCGGCGCGGAGATGCCGCCGGCGGTTGCGGTGATCGACGAGGATGCCTGCATCGGCTGCACCAAATGCATCGCGGCCTGCCCGGTGGATGCGATCGTGGGCGCCGCCAAGTTGATGCACACCGTGATCCCGCAATTTTGTACCGGTTGCGAACTCTGCATCCCGCCCTGCCCGGTCGACTGCATCGCGATGCTGCCCGGCCCGGCCGAACTGCTGCGCGCGCCGAAGCCGGCGCTGCCCTGCGCCGCATGATGCGCTGGCTTTCGCGCTGGTACGTGCGGCTGGGCCTGTGGCTGACGGGGATCGGCTTGTTCGGCGTGCTGTGGCCGGCGCTGGAAATCACGCGCTTCATCATCGAACCGGAAAACCGCTGGAAGGTCTTCCTGCAACTCGGCGTGCTGCACGGTTCCTGGCTGCTGTTTCCGCTGATCGCCGAAGCCGCGTTGATCCTGCGCGATCGCGCGCGTCGCCGCCACTGGCGGCGCGCCACCGGCGCCGCGCTCGTGCTGCTGCTGGCGGTGGTGGCGGTGTGGGCGCGTTTCGTGGAACCGCGGATGCTGGTGGTGCGCACCACCGTGGTGCCGGCGCCGATCGACCTCGATATCGCGCTGGTGTCCGACATCCACATCGGCGCGTACACGCGCAGCGACAAGTTGCAGCAGCTGGTGGAAAAATTGAACGCCATGCACGTCGACCTGGTGGTGTTCGCGGGCGACCTCACCTACGACCCGCCGCGCGACCTGGCGCGTGCGCTGGCGCCCTTGCGGCAGCTGGACCAGCCGATGTACGCGGTGCTCGGCAACCACGACGTGCAACTGCCGGGGCCGCCGGTGCAGGGCGACATCCGCGCGGTGCTGGCGGGCGCACCCGTGATCTTCATCGAACATCGCGTCGTCGACTTTCCGAAGTTCCGCCTCGCCGGCCTGTACGACTACTGGACCGCGCTGGACGACACGCGATTCCTGCGCGCGCTGCCGCACGACAAACCGCTGCTGGTGCTGATGCACCAGCCGCATTCCCTGCGCGAATTGCGCGGCGTGGATTTCACCCTGGCGATGGCCGGCCACACCCACGGCGGCCAGGTTGCGCTGCCATGGCTCACCGCCGCGGTGTTCAAGGCCGAGCGCGACGAGATCTACATCGACGGTTTGTACGACACCCCGCTCGGCCCGCTGTTCGTGACGCGGGGCGTGGGCGTCACCGGCATGCCGATGCGGCTGTTCTGCCCGCCGACCATCGACCGGATCGAGTTGCGCCGGCATGTCCGCTGAAACCGTGCCACCGCTGCAGCGTCCGTGCATTCATTGCGGCGACTGCGCGCGCGCCTGTCCGGCCGCACTGGACCCGCAGGCGTTGTTCTTCGCGCTGGTCGCGGAAGACTGGCCCGCGGTGCAGCGCGGCAGACTGGACGCGTGCACGGAATGCAATCGTTGCGGCGAAGTCTGTCCCTCGCACATCCCGCTGCTCGACTGGCTGCGCTGGGGCAAGACGGAACTGCGCAGGCAGCAATGGATGCGCGAGCGCGCCGACGCCGCCCGCGCACGCCACGAAGCTCGCAAGGCGCGCCTGTCGCGCGAACGCGGGCAGCGCGAAGCCGCACGCACGACCCGATCTGCGCAGGCCGAAGTCATCGCACGCGCCACACCGGACCAAGCCGGCGCAACGGTCATCGACAAGGCCGACGTGATGGCAGCCATCGCGCGCGGCCGCGCGCACCGCGAGGCATTGGCGCGCGCAAAACGCTCACCGGCTGCGCGGCGTGACGACAAGGACACGCCATGAAGCGCGCCGACGTCGTCGAACTGTTCCGCCGGCTGCGCGAGCTGGATCCGGAACCTACCACCGAACTGGACTACGCCACGCCGTTCGAACTGCTGGTGTCGGTGATCCTGTCGGCGCAGGCCACCGATGTCGGCGTCAACAAGGCCACCGCGAAACTGTTTCCGGTCGCCAATACGCCGCAGGCGATCCTGGAACTCGGCGAGGCGCGCCTGAAGCGATACATCGCCACGATAGGACTGTTCAACGCCAAGGCGAAGAACATCATCGCGACGTGTCGCCTGCTGATCGAACGCCACGACGGCGAGGTGCCGCGCACGCGCGAAGCGCTGGAAGCCTTGCCGGGCGTGGGCCGCAAGACCGCCAACGTGATTCTCAACACCGTGTTCGGCGAACCGACCATCGCGGTGGACACCCACATCT
>JAFEEJ010000241.1 GCA_018241145.1 Pseudomonadota bacterium
AATACCTGCGCTCCGATTTCCCGCGCATCCCGCTGCCGCCGGACATGGCGACGTTTCGCACGCTGGCGGCGCTGGGCGAAAAGCTGGTCGCGCTGCACCTGTTGCGCGATCCGGCATTGCAAAGCGGCGGACCGGCCTATCCGGTTTCCGGCGCTCACATGGTGGAGAAAATCCGGTACGAGACCGGCGCCACCCTCACCCCCACCCCTCTCCCGCTGGCGGGAGAGGGGCTCAAGAGCGGCAAGGTCTGGATCAACACGACGCAATACTTCGACGGCATCGACCCCGAAACTTTCGCCTTCCGCATCGGCGGCTATCAGGTGCTGGAAAAGTGGCTGAAGGATCGCAAGGGCCGCACACTGACCATCGACGACATCGCGCACTACCGCAAGATCGCCGTCGCGCTGGCGCGCACGCGCGCGCTGATGCGCGAAGTGGACGCCGCGGCGGCGCCGCTGTTCGCGTAGGTCATGAACCTGCTCCCGCTCGCGTTGTACATCCACATTCCGTGGTGCGTGCGCAAATGCCCCTACTGCGATTTCAATTCGCACGGGCTGCGCGGCGAGTTGCCGGTGCATGATTACGTGACGGCGTTGCTGGCGGACCTCGACGGCGACCTGCGCGATTTCGGCGAAGCCGTGGCGGGGCGCGAAATCCTGAGCGTGTTCTTCGGCGGCGGCACGCCCAGCCTGTTTCCACCCGATGCGATCGCGCGGATTCTCGACGGCGCGGCTGCGCGATTGCCATTCGCGCGCGGCTGCGAGGTCACGCTGGAAACCAACCCCGGCACGGTCGAACACGGGCGCTTCGACGGGTACGCACGCGCCGGCGTCAACCGCATCTCCTTCGGCGTGCAGAGTTTCGACGACGAAAAGTTGCGCGCGCTGGGCCGCATCCATTCCGCGGGCGAGGCGGAGGATGCGGTGAAGCAGGCGCAGGACGCCGGATTCGACAACATCAATCTCGACCTGATGTATGCATTGCCGGGGCAGACGGCGGAAGGCGCGATGCATGACGTCGATCGCGCGATCGCGCTTGGCCCCGCGCACCTCTCGCACTATCAGTTGACGCTGGAACCGAACACCGAATTCGCCGCGCACCCGCCGCCGTTGCCGGACGACGACGCCGCGTGGGACATGCAGGAAGCGTGTCGGTCGCGGCTGGCGCGGGCCGGTTACGCGCAATACGAAATCTCGGCGCGCGCGCGCGCGGGCAGGCGCTGCGCCCACAACCTCAATTACTGGAGCTTCGGCGACTACCTCGGCATCGGCGCGGGGGCGCACGGGAAGATGTCGGGAGGCGGGAGGCGGGAGGCGGGAGGTGATGTGGCGATGCCGCTGGCCATGCGCCGCCGCTGGAAGGTGAAACATCCGCGCGCCTATCTCGAAGGCGCGGCCACCGCCGCACGCATCGGCGGCGACGCGCCGGTGCCGCACGGGGATTTGCCGTTCGAATACATGTTGAACGCACTGCGCCTGGTGGACGGCACGCCGCTGGAGCAATTCCCCGCGCGCACGGGCCTGATGCCCGCCGCGATCGAAACGCCGCTGCGCGCGGCGCGCGGGCGCGGCTGGCTGGAAGACGATCCGCGCATCCTGCGCGCAACGGAAACCGGCCTGCGGTTTCTCAACGATGTCCTGGAATTGTTCATGCCGGAGTGAGTTTGCGCTGCGACAATGCCGCAATGACCGATGTCGTCACCCTGTCCTGCCCCTATTGCGGCGCGCCCACCGACGTGCACGTCGAGGCCGATGCCGGCCACTGCATCGAGGATTGCATGGTGTGTTGCCGGGCGATCGAATTGATCGTGCGCAGCGACGACGCCGGCGCGCTGCAGGTGCAGGCGCTCCGCGGCGACGAATAGCGCGCGCCGCCGCCGCATGGCCACGGCCCGCCCGCGCCGATAAAATCACGCGATGCAACGCCTTCCGCAACCCGATGCCGGCATCACGCCCGAGCCGATCCGGCCGGGCATCGACGTACAGATCAACGGCGAGGCGTTTCGCCACACCGGCGATCCGCAGATGCCGCTGCTGTGGTACCTGCGCGACGTGCTGCGCCTCACCGGCTGCAAATATGCCTGCGACCGCGGCGAATGCGGCGCGTGCAGCGTGTTGCTCGACGGCACGCTCGCCCGCGCCTGCACCCTGCCGATGCAGGAGTTGCAGGGCCGCAGCATCACCACCGTGGAGGGCCTGGCGCAGGCCGACGGCACGCTGCATCCGCTGCAGCAGGCATGGATCGACGAGGATGCCATCCTGTGCGGCTATTGCCAGCCGGGCATGCTGATCGCCGCGGCCGACCTGCTGGCGCGCAAATCCGACCCGTCCGACGACGACATCGACGGCATGAAGAACCTCTGCCGCTGCGGCAGCCATCCGCGCGTGCGCGCGGCGATCCGGCGCGCCGCGGCGGGCATGAAAGGCGCGCGCAAGTGACGCGCGCGCACGACGCGTCGCGCCGGCGCTTCCTCAAGGTGCTCGGCAGCGCCGGCGGCGCGCTGATCGTCGGCGTGCAAACGCGCGCGTTCGCCGATGTCGCGGACGAATTGGTAGGCGACGTGCTGCTGACCCTCAACCCGTACGTGCGCATCGAGCCCGACGGCACGGTGGTGATCGGCGCGCGCGATCCGGAAGTCGGCCAAGGCATCCGCACCGCCGAAGCGCGCATCATCGCCGAAGAACTCGATGCGGACTGGCCGCGCGTGGTGGTGTTGCCGATGGCGCTCGGCGCGGAAGACGGCAACGGCGAACCGCGCTGGACGTTCGGGCACCAGGAAGCGCGCGGCAGCACCGGCATCCCCGCGGCGTGGAACGATCTGCGCAGCGTGGGCGCGACCGCGCGCGAATTGCTGGTGCGCGCGGCCGCGCAGCGCCTTGGCGTGGGCGCACGCACGTTGCGCACGCAGCTCGGCAGGGTGATCGCGGCGGACGGGCGTTCGCTCGATTACGGCCAGCTCGCCACGGCCGCATCACAACTGCCACCGGCGAACGCGGCGCCCGCGCTGAAATCGCCGGAAGCCTTCCGCCTGATCGGTCAGGACGCCGGCGACGCGGATGCGCGCGACATCGTCACCGGCCGCCAGCGGCACGCCATCGACCAGATGCCCGGCGATGCGCTGGTCGCGGTGATCGCGCGTTGTCCCTATCCCGGCGGCGCGTTGAAGGCGTTGGATGCGGCGGACGCGCGCGCGCTGAAAGGCGTCGCGCAGGTACTGACGATTCCGCCACCCGACCCCGCCGCGCTGCTGGGCATCCGTCCGCTCGCGGCGGGCGTGGCGGTGCTTGCGGAAGACACCTGGACCGCGTTGCGCGGGCGCGACCTGCTGAAGATCGAATGGCGCGCCGGCGCAGCTGCGCACGGCGACGATGCGCTGGCCGCGCAACTGGACGCGCGTTTCGAACAGGCCCCGACCACGCCGGTGCGCAACGACGGCGATTACGACCAGGCGCGCAAGTTGGCGCACCGCGCGGCGCAGGCGCGGTATCGCATCGCGACCGTCGCGCACGCGGAACTGGAACCGCCCAACTGCATCGCGCAGGTCGCGAGTGACCACGCGCTGGTCATCGCGCCGTTGCAGAACCCGCGCGGTGCGCTCGACGTGGTGCAAAGGTTGACCGGGCTGCGCCCGTCGCAGGTCGAAATCCGGCTGCCGCGCGGCGGCGGCGGCATGGGCCGCACGCTCGACAACGACCATGTCGCCGAAGCGGTGATGCTGGCGAAGGCCGCGAAAAAGCCGGTGAAGCTGATGTGGACGCGGGCCGATGCCTTCGCCCACGACGCCTATCGTCCGTTCGCGGTGCACGACCTAGCCGCCGGACTGGACCGCAAGAACCGCATCACCGCGTGGCGGCAGCGCATCGCCAGCACCTCGCGGCTGGCCGGCCGCGGCGAACCGCGCGAACGCTGGTGGTTGTCCGAAGCGCATCCCGACGACCTGCCCGCGGGCCTGATCGACAACTACCGGCTCGACTGGTTCGCGCTGGATTCGTCGTTGCCGCGCGGCAACTGGCGCGCGGGTTCGCACGGCATCAACGCCTTCGCGACGCAGGTGTTCCTGGACGAAATCGCGGTCGCGACCAAACAGGATCCGCTGCAATTGCGGCTGGACCTGCTGGGCGAACCACGCGCGCTGCCCTATCGCGGGCACGGCGGACCGGTGCTCGACACCGGAAGGCTGGCGGAAGTGCTGAAGCTCGCGGCCGATGCGATCGGCTGGAAGAAGAAGCGCAACGACGGCCACGGCCTGGGGCTCGCGTTCCATTTCACCTACGGCGGCTACGTCGCGCACGCGCTGGAAGTGTCGATGCAGGGCGCGCGGCTGGTGATGCACAAGGCGGTCATCGCCGCCGACCTCGGCCGCGTGATCAACCCGCTGGGCGCGCGCGCCGCGCTCACCGGCGCGACGCTGGATGGCCTGTCCACCGCGCTGGGACTGCGGATCACGTTGAAGGACGGATGCGTCGCGCAACGCGATTTCAAGGACTATCCGCTGGCGACGATGGCGCAGCTGCCGCGCGAGGTGCAGGTGATCCTGGTGCCGTCGCAGGAGAAACCGACCGGCGCCTATGAAATGGGCCTGCCCGGCGCGGCGCCCGCGCTGGCGAACGCGGTGTTCGCCGCGACCACCGTGCGCGTGCGCTCGCTGCCGATCCTGCCGGAACTGATGCGGTTGTTGTGAGCCGTACGGCCGCGGCGTACCTTCAGCAATGCCGTCATTCCGGATGCTGCGAAGCGGCGATCCGGAATCCAGCTCTTGCTTCGAGATTGAAGAGCTGGATTCCGGGTTCCGTTTTCCGATGGACCCGGAAAACGGCCCCGGAATGACGCCGAGGTTCATTACCAAGGAGAGGAACCAGCGGGTTTCGGCGCGGAGCCCGCCTTCGCCGGCTGCGCCGAGGTCGAAGGCGCGGCGGGGGCACTGATCTTCTGACCGGTCAGGGAGACGGCCGGCGGCAGCGACAGGCGCGGATCGTCATCGTTCTTCGGCGGTGGCGGCGGCGGCATCGGCCCGCAGCCGGCGGCCAGCAACAACGGCGAGACGCCGCACTTGATCTTGATGCCGCCGGGCAGGCGGATGGTCTTCACCGCGGTGGTGGCATCGACCGCGCGGCGGAATGCCTTGGCGCCGAGGCTTTCCTTGTCGGGCGCCCAATCCTTGTTGAAGCGCGTCGATTCATACGGCAGCGGCGTCGAGTGTTGCATCAGGCCCGGCTCGGTCGGCGTCGGTGCCGCGTATTCCGGCGTCGAAGCAACGCTCGACGGTGGCGGCAGCAACGCCTGTCCCTGTTTGCCGTACAACTTCGGCGTAGGTTGCGATTCACCGATGGTCGCGGTGATCGCGTTCGGATTGTGCGGCTCGACGCGGGTTTGCCGCGGCGAGACCTCGCGCGTGCGCAGCGGCGGCAGTTCGATCGGCGGCGGCGCGGGCGCGGCGGCCGTGGCTTGCGGGCTCTCGTACAGGTTCACCGCGATGGCGTTGCCGCGCGTGTCCACCGGCGGCGGCAGCAATCGCGGGCGCATTTCCAGCACCACCAGCACCACCAGCACGATGTGGAAGACGATCGTGGCGAGCAGCGCGAACCAGCGCCGCCAGCGCTCGTGCGGCGGCTCGCGGCCGCGGATTTCGCGCAACAGGGCGTGCCCGTACGCGTCGAACGGTTGTCCGTCCGAGGATGGCGGCTCCGGTTCCCGGACAGGATGCTCCGGGATGTCGCGTTCGGGATGCGCGGGCATCGGGCTCCGGCAACGTTGCGCGGGATGACGCGCGGGCAGTGTAGGCGGCCGCGGTTAAGACCGCACTGGCATGGGGGAGTTCCGGGCGACCTGCGCGCGGACCCTTGACCACGACGCCGGGCGGGCGCAAGGTCACGCTTTTGCGGCTCGAAGCGGAGACAGGCATGGCCTATACCACCGAAAACATCCGCAACGTGGCCCTCGCGGGCCACGCCGGCGCCGGCAAAACCACCCTGTTCGAAGCCCTGCTGCATGCCGGCGGCGCGATCCAGACGGCAGGCACGGTCGAACGCGGCGGCACGGTTTCCGATTTCGACAGTCAGGAAAAGGAACGCAGGCATTCGATCCACAGCGCGATCGCTTCGGTCGATGCCGGCGACAGTCACGTCAACCTGATCGACACCGCGGGCTACGCGGATTTCCGCGGCCAGACGCTGTCCGCGCTGGGCGCCGTGGAAACCTGCGCGGTGGTGGTCAACGCCGCCAACGGCATCGAACACGGCACGCGCCGCATGATGCATTACGCGAAGGAACGCAAGCTCGCGCGCGTGCTGGTGGTCAACCGCATCGACGCCGAAGGGCTCGACCTCGCAACGCTGGTCGAGGAACTACGCGGCGAATTCGGCCACGAATGCCTGCCGGTGAACCTTCCGGCGGACAACAGCGCGAAGGTCGTCGACTGCTTTTTCGCACCCGGTTCCGGGACGGCCACCGGCGACAGCGACCTCGGTCCGGTGGCGGATGCGCACCAGCGCATCATCGATCAGGTGGTCGAGATCAACGAGCGTGTGATGGGGCATTACCTCGACGATGGCGAAGCGGCGTTGTCGAAGGAGGAATTGCACGACGCCTTCGAACAATGCCTGCGCGAAGGCCACCTGGTGCCGATCTGCTTCACCTCCGCGCGCACCGGCGCGGGCGTGAAGGAATTGCTGCAGATCACCGATCGCCTGCTGCCCAATCCCGCCGAGGGCAATCCGCCGCCATTTTTGAAAGGAGCAGGCGCCAAGGGCGCCGGCGCGGCCGCGCAACCCATCGAAGCCAGGCCCGACCCGAAGGCGCACGTGATCGCCGACGTGTTCAAGCTGATCAACGATCCGTTCGTGGGCAAGCTCGCGGTATTCCGCGTCTGGCAGGGCACCGTCCGGCGCGACACGCAGCTCTTCATCGACGACGGCAAGAAGCCGTTCAAGGTGGGGCATCTGTTCAAGCTGCACGGCAAGGACCACATCGAGATCGACCATGCCGTGCCGGGCGACATCGCAGGCGTCGCCAAAGTCGAGGACATCCATTTCGACGCGGTGCTGCACGACTCGCACGACGAGGACGAGATCCACCTGAAGCCGCTGGAATTCCCGCAACCGATGTTCGGCCTTGCCGTGGAACCGGCGCACAAGGGCCAGGAACAGAAGCTCGCCACCGCGCTGCACAAACTGTCGGAAGAAGATCCCTGCCTGCGGATCGAACACAACAAGGAATTGAACGAGAGCGTGGTGCGCGGCTTGTCCGACCTGCACCTGAAACTGACGCTGGAACGCATGAAGGAACGCTACGGCGTGGAAGTGACCACGCGGCCTCCACGCATCGCCTATCGCGAAACCATCGGCGGCAAGGCGGAAGGGCACCACCGCCACAAGAAGCAGACCGGCGGCGCCGGGCAGTTCGGCGAGGTGTTCCTGCGCGTCGAACCGTTGCCGCGCGGCGAAGGTTTCGACTTCCGCGACGACAGCAAGGGCGGCGTGATCCCGAACCAGTACATCCCCGCGATCGAAAAGGGCGTGCGCCAGGTGCTGGAACACGGCGCGATCGCGGGTTATCCGATGCAGGACGTGCGCGTGATCGTGTACGACGGCAAGTACCACCCGGTCGATTCCAAGGAAGTCGCGTTCGTGTCGGCCGGAAAGAAGGCGTTCCTCGACGCGGTGTCGAAAGCGCGGCCGATCGTGCTGGAACCGATCGTCAATCTCGACGTCAACGTGCCCGAGCAGTACATGGGCGATGTCACCGGCGGCCTCGCGTCGAAACGCGCGCGCATCAACGGCACCGATTCGCTGCGCGGCGGCGAACTGGTGATCAAGGCGCAGGTGCCGCTGGCCGAAGTCGTGGATTACCAGACCGAACTGCGCGCGATCACCGGCGGCCGCGGCCGCTACGCGATCGAGCTGTCGCACTACGATCCGGTGCCCGCGCAGGTGCAGAAGCAGTTGAGCGAGGCGTATAAACCGAGGGTGGAAGAAGACTAGAACCGTCTCAAGACGCCGTCATTCCGGACGTCGCGAAGCGACGATCCGGAATCCAGTGCCGTGCATTCTCCATCCCAGGACACTGGATTCCCGCTTTCGCGGGAACGACGATCTACTCACTCCAGACAGGAGACCCGTCATGCTGACCGCACTGTGGATGCCGATCGTGCTTTCCGCGGTGTTCGTGTTCGTCGCGAGCGCGCTGATCAACATGTTCCTGAAGTTCTGGCACACGCCGGATTACCGCAAGCTCGCCAACGAGGACGAAGTGCGCGCCGCGGTGCGCAGCGGCAATCCCGCGCCCGGGCAATACGTGATCCCGTGGTGCGGACCGGAAGCGATGAAGGATCCGGCGATGAAGGAAAAATTCGCGCAAGGTCCGGTGGGCATGTTGCTGCTCCGCCGCGGAGGTTCGCCCAACATGGGCGCGTCGCTGTTGCAATGGTTCCTGTTCTGCCTGCTGGTATCGCTGCTGTGCGCAATGATCGCCGTGCACGGGGTCGCACCCGGTGCGGATCGCCACCTGGTCTTCCACGTGATCGCGCTGTCCGCCCTGCTCGCCTACGCGTTCGGTTCGTTCCCCGACGCGATCTGGTACGGGTTCCCGTGGAAGGTCGCGTTCAAGTACATCGTCGATGGCATCGTCTACGCGCTGATCACCGGTTTCACCTTCGCATGGCTGTGGCCGATGGCGTGACGGATCCGCCGAACACGAAGCCCCCGTCCGAATCCCGCAGCGCGCGCCTCGCGCGCCTCGCGCGGCTCGCGTTGCTGGCTTTCGTGCTGACGTTCATCGCCGCGCGTTGCCTGGTCCTGCTGATCATGTCGCAGCGCATCCCGAACCTGTACCTGTTCCTGCACGGCACGCACGTGCACCATCTGAACTACGGCATCTTCCTGCTGGCGGGCGTGGGCGCATACGTGCTGTTCGCCGATCCGCAAGGCAAGGCCGCGCAGCGCGCGGCGATGGTGTACGGCATCGCCATGGCGCTGACCTTCGACGAATTCGGCATGTGGCTGCATCTCGGCGGCAGTTACTGGCAACGCGCCAGCGTGGATGCGGTGATCGTGATCGCGGCGCTGCTCGGGTTGCTGGCGTTCACGCATTCCTGGCGCGACCTGGAAAAACGCCGCCGCAAGACCGCGCTGCTGCTGCTCGCCGCGGTGATCGCCTTCGTCGCGGTGCTGGTCGATACCGGCGCACGCATCGGCCATCTGTACGGCCCGCACCTGGAACAGCTGGAGATCGAATCGTCGCATTGATCGCACACGTGACTTCCGGCATTCGCTTGCGCAGGCGGTTGGAATTAGCGTTGCCGACGCGCGAATCGCGCGCGCCCGCGGAGCCTCGCCATGTCCCGTCGCAGCGTGTGGTCCGGCCTCGTGCTTTCCCTGGTTCTCGGTGTCGCTTCCGCCGCCGCGCCGGCAGGCGCAGTCGACATCTACGACGCCGCGGTCGCACACGCCGGCCGTCCCGCGGCCGACCTGCAACGCGACGTCAGCGACAAGCCCGCCGAAGTGCTGCGCTTCGCCGGCATCCAGCCGGGGATGCGCGTGCTGGATTTCCTCGGCTACGAGGGTTACTACAGCGAACTGCTGGGTTACCTCGTCGGCCCGAAGGGCCACGTGCTGCTGGCCAACAACAAGGCCTACGACGCCTACTCCAACGGAAACTGGAAACCGCGGCTGGCGCACCTGCCGAATGTCGAACACCGCACCGTCGATCTGGCGAACATGGGCCTGGCGCCGAACTCGTTCGACGCGATCGTGATGATCAAGGTCTATCACGACCTCTACTGGGTGTCGCCGCAGGACGGCTGGCCGAAGGTGAATGTCCCTTCGGTGATCGATCAATTGCAGCACGCGCTGAAACCGGGCGGCGTATTGCTGGTGGTGGATCATTCCGCCAAGCCCGGCACCGGCAATTCCGACGCCGGCACCCTGCACCGCATCGACGAGCAGTACACCCGCGACTATTTCGAATCGCACGGTTTCCGGTTCGTGCGCGCCAGCGACGCGCTGCGCAACCCCGCCGACAAGCGCGATACCGTTTCCTACAAGAAACCCGCGCTCGGCCACACCGACCGCTTCATGCTGCTGTTCCGCAAGCCGGCGGGCTGAGGCGGATGTCCTGATCGCGGCCCGCGCCGCGATCAGCGTCCGCGCTTGGGTTTCAGCATCGACCCCGAGCATTTTTTCGCGCCGCAGCGGCAGGCCCAGATCTTCTTCATCTTCGCGTCGTGCGGCACGTCCAGCGTGATGCCGTAGTCGTAGGTCAGTTCCTCGCCGGCCTTGATCCTGCGCAGCGTCTCGATCATCACGCGATCCTTCCTGCCGCCGCCGTTGTCCTCGATCCAGGCGCGGCAATTCGGCTTGCAGGAATGGTTGATCCAGCGCGCGGCGTTGCCGCCGACGTTGGCGTCGACGATGTAGTCCTCGTTGAGCGTGAACAGGAAGGTGTGGCCGGTGTCGGCGCCGTCGCCGTAGTCGCGGTCGGCCCGCGCGTGGGTGATCAGGCGGCCCTTGTATTCGATCAGATCCGAATCGGCGGGAAGATCGGTGGCGGCATACACGCCCTTGCCGTGGATCGGCGAGCGGCGGACAATCAATTTTCTCATCGGGATTTCCGTGTGGGTTGGCGTCGGGAAGCGTGGTCGGTACGGCCGGTTCCCGGCCTCGCGATCAGGGATGATCGCAAAATAATGCCCGTTGCGGATCGCGCTGACCAGGGCCTGCCAACGCCATGCCAAACGGCCGCGCCGTCGGCTCTTTGTCTGCAGGGCAAGGCGTCGCGAGGACGATGTATGTCGATACATAGACGAGCGACAACGCAGCCATGCGGGCAAAGGGCCACGGCCCTTCGGGTTGCTCCGCAGCGGCTGCCATACTGCGTTGCGCGCCCTGGCCATAGAATGACTATGGCACTGCGGCGCGCGTCTTGTCTGGCAGCCGCTGCGAAAGCAGCGCGGTTCGCTTGGCATGGCGTTGGCAGGCCCTGGTCGGCGAAGAGCATCGCATGGAACTGAAACTCAAACGCACCACCGAATCGCCGGCCCGATCCGACGGCGCGCGCGTGCTGGTCGACCGCCTGTGGCCGCGCGGTCTTTCGAAGGAGAAGCTGCAACTCGATGCGTGGCTGAAGGACATCGCGCCCGGCGACACGCTGCGTCGGTGGTTCAACCACGAGCCAGAAAAATGGGACGGTTTCCGCGAGCGCTACGCGAAGGAACTGGACGCCAATCGCGAAGCGGTGGCGCAATTGCAGGCGCTGTTGCGCGAACACGGTACCGTGACCCTGGTCTTCCACGCACGCGATACCGCGCACAACAACGCGGTGGCGCTTTCCCTGTACATGCGCCGCCGCATGCCGCGGAGCACACGGCCATGAAGGGGCGCCTGCATGGAATCGGGATGCGATTCCTGTTGCCGTTCGCGCTATCGGCCATCGCCGGCGTCGCGTCCGCCTTCAGCTTGAGCAGCCCGGTGATCCATGAAGGCGCGACGATACCGATGCAGCAGGTTTACACGCGCTGCGGCGGTGGGAATGTCTCGCCGCAACTGGCATGGCGCGATGCGCCGAAGGACACCAGGGGTTTCGCGGTCACCGTTTTCGATCCGGATGCAGGCGGCGGCGGATTCTGGCACTGGATTGCGTTCAACATCGGCGCCGGCGCCTACGGCCTGAACCCCGGCGCGGGCACGCCGCACAGCGGCGACGCACCCGGCGACACGGTGCAATGGACCAACGGTTTCGGCGACCGCGGCTATTCGGGGCCGTGTCCGCCGCCCGGCAAACCGCATCGCTATGTATTCACGGCCTACGCGCTGGACGTGCCGGTGTTGCCGGTCAGCGCGGCCGCAAGCACCGACGCCGTGATCGCGGCCATCCGCAAGCACGCGCTCGCCACCGCCACCCTCACCGCAAGGTACCAACGATGACCCGCGTGATGTTCGTCCTGTTGTGCTGCATGGCGCTGCTGCCCGCGATCGGCGAAGCCGCGCCCTTGACCATCTTCGCCGCTGCCAGCCTGAAACCCGCGCTGGACGACCTGGCCGCGCACGGCGCACTGGGCGCGACGGCGCCGCGGCTGGTGTACGGCGCGTCGTCCAGCCTGGCGCGGCAGATCGAACAGGACGCACCGGCCGATCTTTTCGTTTCCGCCGACGAGGACTGGATGGATGAACTGGCCACGCGCGGCGACATCGTTGCCGCCACGCGGCACGACCTGCTCGGCAATGCGCTGGTGCTGGTCGCGCCGGCAACGTCCGACGTGAAAGTGGATTTGCGCGAAGCCGACAGTTTCCGGAAAGCCCTCGGCATGGTCGGCCGACTGTCGATCGCGTTGCCGGATTCGGTGCCCGCGGGCCGGTACGCCAGCGAATCGCTGCACGCGCTCGGGCTATGGGATTCGGTGGCGGGAAAACTGGCGATGAGCCGCGACGTGCGCGCGGCGCTGCAACTGGTCGCCAAGGGCGAATGCCCGCTCGGCATCGTGTATCGTTCGGACGCGGTTTCGGAACCGCGCGTGCGCGTGGTCGCGACGTTCCCGGCGGATTCGCACAAGCCGATCGTGTATCCGGCTGCGCTGGTGCACGGCCACGACGGCGATGCCGCGCGCGCGCTGCTGCATGCGTTGCAGTCGCCACGGGCGCAGGCCGTGTTCCGCCGCTACGGATTCGACGCGCCGCCGGCTTCGCCGCGGCCGCAGCATGAGTGACCTTCGATTCGTCATTTCGTGAACGACGTGGCGCGTATCGAATGAACCTGTTGAACCACGACGAAACCGTCGCGCTGCTGCTGAGCCTGAAAGTGGCTGCGGTCGCCGTGGCCTGCTCGCTGCCGCCGGCGGCGGCCCTCGCCTGGTTGCTGGCGCGCAGGCGCTTCGCCGGCAAACCCCTGCTGGAAACCGTGCTGCTGTTGCCGCTGATCCTGCCGCCGGTGGTCACCGGCTACGTGTTGCTCGAACTGTTCGGGCACCAGGGCGCGATCGGCCGCGTGCTGGACGCATGGCACCTGGGCGTGGCGTTCCGCTGGACCGGCGCCGCGCTGGCCGCGGGCGTGATGGCGTTCCCGCTGCTGGTGGTGTCGTTGCGCAGCGCGTTCGAAGCGGTGGACCGCAAGCTGGAACAGGCGGCCACCACCCTCGGCGCGGACGCATGGCGCGTCTTCCTGCGCGTCAGCCTGCCGCTGTCGTTGCCCGGCCTCGTCGCCGGGCTGGCGCTCGCCTTCGCGCGCGCGTTCGGCGAATTCGGCGCGACCATCACCTTCGTTTCCTCGATCCCGGGCGAGACGCGCACCCTGCCGATCGCGCTGTACGAATTGCTGGAAACGCCGGGCGGCGAAAGCGGCGCGCTGCGCCTGACCTGGGTGGCCGTGGGCGTGGCCTTGATCGCGACGCTCGGTGCGGCACTGCTGCTGCGCGGTTCCCGATCCGCGGAACGCGCGGCATGATCGAACTCGATTTCGCGCTGCGCCGCGACGAATTCTCGCTGCAAATCGCGTTGCAGTCGCAGGCGCGCGCGCTGGCGCTGTTCGGCCCTTCCGGTTGCGGCAAGACTTCCACGCTGCACGCCATTGCCGGCCTGCTGAAACCCGGGCGCGGGCGGATCGCGCTGGACGGACGCGTGCTGTTCGATTCGCGCAGCGGCGAAAACGTGCCGGCCGCGCGGCGGCGGCTCGGCGTGGTCTTCCAGGAGGCGCGGCTGTTTCCGCACCTGAGCGTGCGCGACAACCTCCGCTTCGGCATGCCGCGCAACTCGTCGCCGCGGCATTTCGACGCGGCCGTCCAGTTGCTGGGGCTGGGCGCGCTGCTGCAGCGCAAGCCCGGGCGGCTTTCCGGCGGCCAGGCCCGGCGCGTCGCGATCGGCCGCGCGTTGTTGTGCGAGCCGCTCGCGCTGCTGCTGGACGAACCGCTGTCCAACCTGCACCGCGAGGCGCGCGCGGAAGTGCTGCAACACCTGCGCGGACTGAAACGCGAACTGGCGATGACCACGCTGCTGGTGAGCCATCAAGCGGACGAAGTGCTGGCGCTGGCGGATGCCGTGGCGCAACTGGAAGACGGACGCCTGCGGGACGTGCTGCCGGTCGCGCAGTTCGGCATGCGCGATGCGGAAACACGCGCGGCCCCCGAGTCGCGGTAAAGTGACGCGAGCTACCGGAGGTCGAGGTCACGCCATGAAACCGGCATCCACGCGCTGGCTGTTGCCCGTCGCAGCCCTGCTCGCACTCGCCGCCTGCAGCGGGGGCACCAAGCTGCAACCGCCCGCCGCCAGCATCCAGCAATTGCAGGCGCTGCCGAGCGGCCAGTGGCAACTGACCGTGCGCATCGAGAACTACAGCTACGACACCGCCATGCACGTCTACACGCTGGATGCCGACCTGAGCGTGGGCGGCGCGGCAGCCGGGCACCTCACCGCCTCGCCCGGCCTGGACATCCCCGAAATGACCGGCGATGTCGCCACCGCGACGATCACGCCGGGCGCTGCCGCACGGGCGGCGTTGGACCACGCGGGGAAAAACGCGCTCGTCTACGAACTGAAAGGCCACATCGGCGTCGGCAAGGGCGAGGGCGGCAGCCCGCAACCGTTCGACATCGACGGCAAGGGCTATCTCTCGCCGGTGCCGGGCGTGGCGAATACGTGGCGCTGAACTTGATCATTCGCCCCGGGCGCGGGCGCGCAGCGGCGAAGTCGAAGGACGTTGTCGGCAAGCTGTGTACCCTTCGACTTCGCGGCCTTCGGCCACTACGCTCAGGGCGAACGGGAACTTTCCGATGACTACCCATTACACCGCACCGCTCGACGACATCCGCTTTGCACTGTACGACCTGCTGGAGGTCGAAAAACTCTTCGCCCGTCTGTCCGGCTGCGAAACGCTCAATCGCGAAACGATCGATGCGGTGCTGGAGGAAGCCGCGAAGTTTTCGCAGACCGTGCTCGCGCCGCTGAACGAAACCGGCGACCGGCAAGGTTGCGTCTTCGACAAGGCCACCGGCGAAGTGGAGACGCCCGAAGGTTTCAAGCACGCCTACCGGCAATTCGTCGAAGGCGGCTGGGCCGGGCTGACCGCACCCGAAGAATTCGGCGGACAGGGCCTGCCCGAGGCGTTGGGCGAGCCGGTCAAGGAAATGATCGATTCGGCCAACCTTTCATGGGGCAATTATCCGCTGCTGTCGCACGGCGCGGTCGAAGCGTTGCGCGTGCACGGCGAGGACTGGCAGAAGGAAGCCTTCCTCAAGCGCATCGTCTCGGGCGAATGGACCGGCACGATGTGCCTGACCGAAGCGCACTGCGGTTCCGACCTGGGTTTGCTGAAGACGCGCGCGGAACCGGACGCGGACGGTTCGCACGCGATCACCGGCACCAAGATCTTCATCACCGCGGGTGAACACGACTTCACCGGCAACATCGTGCATCTGGTGCTGGCGCGCCTGCCGGACGCGCCCGCCGGGGTGAAAGGCATTTCGCTGTTCATCGTGCCGAAGTTCAAGGTCGGCAAGGACGGCAACATCGGCGAACGCAACGCGCTTCGCTGCGGCGCGATCGAACACAAGATGGGCCTGAAGGGTTCGGCCACCTGCGTGATGAATTTCGATGGCGCGCAAGGCTGGCTGATCGGCGCGCCCGACAAGGGGTTGAACGCGATGTTCACCATGATGAACACGGCGCGGCTGGCGGTCGGCATCCAGGGCCTGGCGTTGTCGGAACGCGCGTACCAGAACGCATTGGGCTACGCGCGCGAGCGCCTGCAGATGCGCGCGCTGTCGGGCGCGAAGTTCCCGGACAAGCCGGCCGATCCGCTGATCGTGCATGGCGACGTGCGCCGCATGCTGCTGACGCAGAAATCGCTGATCGAAGGCGGACGCGCGCTGGGCCTGTACGCCGCCACCCTGGTCGATGTCCAGCACCGCGCCGCCGATGCCGGCGAACGCGAGCGCGCGAACACCCTGGTGTCATTCCTGATCCCGATCGTCAAGGCCATGCTGACCGAGAACGCGATCGAATGCACCAACCTCGCCTTGCAGATCTACGGCGGCCACGGCTACATCGCCGAACAGGGCATGGAACAGTACGTTCGCGACGCGCGCATCACCACGATCTACGAAGGCACCACGCAGATCCAGGCGCTCGACCTGATCGGCCGCAAGACCCTGCACACGCAGGGCGCGGGGCTGAAACTTTTCCTGGCCGAGGCCGGCGCATTCTGCGCGCAACACGCCGGCGACGCGGCGGTGAAGGAATTCATCCCGAAACTCGGCGCGCTCGCGAAGGAATGGGGCGAGGTCACGCTCGCGCTCGGCGCGCGCGCCGCGCAGGACCCGGAAGAAATGGGCGCGGCCGCGGTCGATTACCTGTTCTATTCCGGCTACATCGCGCTGGCGTACTTCTGGGCGCGCAGCGTGGCGGCAGCCGAAGCTTCTTCGCACCACGCGGACTTCAAGCAGGCCAAACGGCTGACCGCGCGCTTCTACTATGCGCGCATCCTGCCGCGCACGCGCGCGCACCTTGCGGCCATGCAATCCGGCGCCGAAAACCTGCTGGCGATGCCGGAAGGGCTTTTCGGTTGAGCGCCGCGCCGGGCTTGCCATGGCTCCCAGACCGATCCGCATTCGCCGCGCGCACGCCGAAGACGACGATTTCATCCTCTCGCTGACCGCGCGCTTCGTGGATTTCGAACTGCCCGCGTGGCGCAGGCGCAACGCCTGCGCCAACGGCATCCGCCGCGACCTGAAACGCGCGCTGGATGAATTGCCCTCGTTCGAAAACCTCTTCCTCGCCGAGAGCGCTGCGGGCGAGCGCCTGGGTTTCCTGCGCCTGCAGAAGACGCGCGATTTTTTTTCCGGCCACGCCAATTGCCACATCTCCGACCTCGCGGTCCTGCAGGGCCACGAGGGCAAGGGCATCGGCCGCGCACTGCTGGAGTACGCGCAGGCGTGGGCGAAGCAGCAGCGCTGCCGCCTGATCACGCTGGCGGTGTTTCCCGGCAATGCGCGCGCGCTGGCGCTGTACGAACGCGCCGGCTTCGGCCCGGACCTGCTGCGGCTGGCGAAGCGCGTGAAGTGATCCTGCGCCCGGCACGGCCCTTTCGAACCGGTTTCGGAATTGTGCATGCTTGCTCGTCATTCCGAGCCGCAACATCGCTCGTCATTCCAGGGCCATCGCCGGCTTGGTCGGCGCGGCCCGGAATGACGGAACATCCGAACTCCTGCGCAATCACGGGATGACGATGCCCGGGAATGTGACGGCCATCACATTCTGCTAGAGTTCCCACCCGGTCCGGTCCACCGGATCGAGACGACCCGCCGACGCCGCCCGCGCACGGCGAGCCGCCCTTGCAGCGAGGGTTGTTCAACGCCGAGCGGAGGCTTCCGCATGCCGGAATCCGTTGCGAGCGCAGGGTTCATCTACCGCGCCTTCATCAGTTACAGCCACCGCGACAAGGCGTGGGCCGACTGGCTGCACAAGGCGCTGGAAACGTATCGCGTGCCCTCGCGCCTGGTCGGGAAGGAAACCACGCACGGCACGATTCCGCGACGTCTGCATCCGGTGTTCCGCGATCGCGATGAGTTGCCCAGCGCGCACGACCTCAATGGCAAGGTCAACGAGGCGCTCCGAAACTCCGCAAACCTGATCGTGATCTGCTCGCCCGCTTC
>JAFEEJ010000242.1 GCA_018241145.1 Pseudomonadota bacterium
GTGTCGTTGGGCCTTCTGAAACGTACAGGATGATGGGCGTTTCGGCCGCCATGATGTGCGTTTCGGCCTTCCACTTCGTGTAGGCATCCGGCTTTTGGTCCACGATCTGATTTGCGGGTTCGGAAGAAGCCACCGGAACCAGCTTTGGAGCCAGTTTCATCTGCTGCAGCGTGGTTTCGATTTCCGGACTCGAACAGCCCTTCAAGTCCGGCATGCGATGCATGAGCAGGCTGATGCCGATACTGGCGGAATTGCAGTTGGCGTGTTGCGGCGGGTTCTGCGCCCTCGCGCACACCGCGATCAGGAGCAGCGCGGCAAACAACGCGATCCGGGATCGTCCGTACGACATCAGTACCCTCACAAGCACTGGCGCCAGATTCTTGCCGAAGCTGCATGGCCCGAGCCTGCTCGACGCTGCCCCAGGCAGGCCAGGCTCCCGGCGCGATCTTCCCACTCGCCCTTGTTCGCGGCAAGTCACTGGCCGGCTGCCCAGGATGCATTCCAAGGCGAACGAATCGACAACGTCCGACGCGACGACGAAGTGCGCGTGGCGAAATCTGACGCGACAAAATCCAGGGCCTGTCAGGCCCTAGGCAGTCAGGGTTTCGATCGCCTTCTCCATGCGCACGCAGGCGATCTGCACGCCCGCGCCGGTGGTGTAGACGCCTTCCGAAATCGCCTCGTATCCGCACGCTTCGTAAAACGGCACCGCGTTCAGGGAAGCGTTGAGGCCGAGTCGCTGCAAGCCTTTTCGCGCGGCGACGTCTTCGATGTGGACGAGCAAACGACGCCCCAGCCCGCGCCGTCCCTCGCCGGGGGCGACGAACACCGCATCCACCTCGGCGGTGGAAGCCTTGAGGGTCGCGAAACCGGCGATGCGCGATCCGACCACGCCGACGATCACGTATTCGCGTTCGATGTTGGCGGGGAAACTTTCCGGCAGCGGACTGGCCGCCCAGCGTTCCAGCAATTCGTCCGGATAGTGGCCGCGGCAGGTGCAACGCACCGCATCGGAGCGGATCGCCCACAGGGCAGGGGCGTCGGCTGCGATGCCACGGCGCAGCGAATACCGCGTGTCCGTCATTCGATCCTCCGAAGGCAATCGGGGCGCGTAAGCCCGACACGCGGTAAACGAACATCCCGCAAGTCGTCATGGCGCCATCGCGCCTGATGCGTGCCTTGCGCGCTACCAGTGTCCCTTGCGCCGATTCCACAGATAAAGCCGGCGCGCGAACCGGTTGTAAAGGAAACGGTTGAGCCGACGCAAGCCGGGCAAGCGCGCCAAGGCCGCCATCCAGCGCCGGCCGGGCGTGTCCTGCCAAAGTTGCGTGAATGCGTCGGCGCCCACGTGCCTGGAGCCATCCGGTGCGATCACGTGCAAGCGTTCGCGCACGAATTCCAGATCGGCTCCGGCTTCTTTCGCCGCTTCAGGGTGCGTGTGCACGTCGATCCAGTCGATGTCGCACGCCGTCATCTTTCCCCGCTGCGATTCGATGCCCGCGCGGCAGACGGGGCAGGCGCTGTTGTAGTAGACCCGGGTTTTGGGTTCGTCGCCCATGCGTTTGCGGGGTCATGCGTGCCGGCGTGCGCCGATCTTGCACGCTTGCCGCGTTCCCGGCAAACGGCGATCAGGGCCGCCCCCTTGCGCCATCCGCGGGAACGCGCATACTGGGGCTGCGCATTGTGCGCGCCACCATGCCCGAGGCTCACTTCACTTGAGCAAGCAACCGTCGTCCCGCCGCAGCAACGAACCCGAAACCGCTTCCACTGCCAACGCTCCTTCACTGCCCGTCCTGCGCCAGCGCGTGCTCGATGCACTGGACGAATTGAAAGCCCGCGACGTGCGCGAAATCGACGTGCGCGGCAAGACCTCGATCGCCGACCTGCTGATCATCGCGTCCGGCACTTCCACCCGCCACGTCAAGTCGCTCGCCGACGAAGTCGTCAAGTTCGTCAAGCGCGCGGGCATGTTGCCGCTGGGCGTGGAAGGGCAGAGCGAAGCCGAATGGGTGCTGGTCGATCTTGGCGACATCATCGTGCACGTGATGCTGCCGCGCATCCGCGAGTTCTACGGGCTGGAACGCCTGTGGACCGTGGGCGACCACGACTCGGCCGCAGCCAACGAGTGAGTGCCCTTTCGGGAAGTGCGGCCATGGCTTCCGGGAGCTGCCATCCGTGGCCGAAAGCTCCCTGGCCGCTTTGAATAACGGCAGGAGCCTGGCGTCATGCACTTCCCTGTTCGAAGAATCGATCACGGACGATCGCAAAAATGAAGGCGCGCATCATCGCGGTGGGCGAGCGCATGCCCACGTGGGTCGCCGACGGTTTCGCCGAATACCGCAAGCGCCTCACGCGCGAACTGCCGCTGGAACTGATCGAGGTGAAAGCGCGCGGCAGCGATCGCGACCCCGCGCACGCAACCATCGCCGAAGGCGAGGCGCTGCTGTCGGCCGCGCGCGACCTGCACGTCGTCGCGCTGGACGGCGGCGGCGAACACTGGAGCAGCGAACAGCTTGCGCGGCAGTTGTCGAATTGGCGAATGGCCGGGCGCGATCTCGCGTTCCTGATCGGCGGCGCCGACGGTCATGCGGATTGCGTGTTGCAGCGCGCCGACCAGCGCTGGTCGCTCGGCCCGTTGACCCTGCCGCACATGCTGGTGCGGCTGGTCGTGGCCGAACAGTTGTATCGCGCGGCCACGATCCTTGCCGGACATCCGTATCACCGCACTTGAGGTTTGCGGCTGTGCAGCTGCGGCGCGTCGCTGCGATCCGCGGCGCACGCGATGCCGGCTACGCGTGCCGCACGCGCGCGATGCGCCAGGAAAGAGCCGGCCATCGGCCGGCTCGAGGGATGGAACGGAATGCCGCGCGGATCAATGCGTGCCTTCGGCCTCGACCACGACGCGACGGTTGGGCGCGAGGCAGGCGATCAGCGCCTTGCGGTTGCGATCGTCGCAGGATTTCACCGGGTCGGCTTCGCCGCGGCCTTCGGCGTCGATGCGGTCGGCGGATACGCCCTTGTCGACCAGATACTCGCGCACGGTCGCTGCGCGGCGTTCGGAGAGTTTCTGGTTGTAGGCATCGCCGCCGAGGCGATCGGTGTAGCCGATCACGTGGACATGATCGGCCTTGACTTCGGGCGCGTTGAGCTTCGCCGCCAGATCGTCGAGTTGTTCAAGGCCCTGCGGCTTCATGTCGCCGCGCGCGTAGCGGTCGAATGCAAACAACGCATCGGCCGACAATGTGAAGCGCTCGGTCGCCGGCGGCGCGGCGGCGGGCGGAGGGGCATTCAGGAAATCCGCGCAGGATTCCGGCTGCCAGTAAAAACTGCGCGCCAGCATGTGGTCGTCGAACAGGATCTTGTATTTGCATTGCGTCACCGCGTCGTCCCTGCGGAAGTTGAACAGGTAATTCCATTCGTGCACGCCGGCAAAGCCTTCGTTGAAATGCGGCGCGCCGATCAACGCGATGATCTGGTTCTTGTTCAACCCGGCCTGCACGTTGCGCAGGTTGTCGAGGTTGGGGAAGGTACCGCCACGGTGCAGCGGATTGGCGTCGGCAGGGCCGGGCCATGCCAGTTGTTGCGCGCCCGAACCGTCCTTCGCGATCCCGTGGCTCAGGCTGCCGCAACCGGCCAGCAGCATCGCGGCGACCGTGGCCACGGCGAATGCGGCGCAATTTCGTGATACTCGTTGCATGTTGGTTCCTCCCGCAGGAAATCCGTCAAGGGACAGGCGCGCGCGTTGCGCGCGCGCCTGCGAGTCGCGTTACCAGACGATCGCGGCGCCCACGCCGCCGCCGAAATCGCCGCGCGAAGTGGTGCTTGCGTTGGCTTTCAGGATGTATCGCCCGCTTTCCGAGATCTTCGACAGGCCGACCGCCACGCCGCTTTCACCGCGGAAGGTGCCGAGGCCGAGGCTGAGCGCGCTCTGGTTGGGCGCGTAGGGCTGCGGCAGGTTGGCCGCGGCGATCGCCGAGGCGATGCCGGCTTCGGCGCGATTGCTTACCTGGCTGAGCCGCTGGTCGGTGTAGTTCTGCGCCCAGTTCTCCGCGGTGGCGATGCCGGCGTTCAACTGGCCGACGTTCACCGCATCGTTGGCTGCGGTACCGTCGGCGACGTTGTGCACGACCGACGGCGGCCCGCCCGCATTCAGCGTCACGCTCTGGTAGTTGACCGAACCATCGGGATTGGTGTCGTAATGCACGCCGCCGGACTGCGCGGTCTGCAACTGGCTGACGTTGACGGCGTCGGTGGGCGCCGTGCCCGCCGCGACGTTGGTGATCCGGCGTTCGTTGCCCTGCGAACCCACCGACACGGTGTCGTCCTGGTCGGCCACCGAACCGGTACCGATCGCGACGCTGTTGTCGCCGGTCGCCGAAGCGCCGGTGCCGAGCGCGGTGCTGCCGGTGCCCGTCGCGGTGCTGTCGTTGCCGACCGCCAGCGCGTCGTTGCCGGAAGCCGACGCGCCCGCGCCGCCTGCGGCGGAGTTGGTGCCGGTCGGTGCAGGCATCGGCTGGTTGTTGCGGTCGCTGCTGACCTGGAACATGCCCGAACCGTTCTGGTTGATGTTGTTGATCTGGTTCTGCAGGCCGCTGATGTCGCCGGTGTTGATGTTGACCTGCGTGCCCAGCGCAGTCACCGCCTGATTGGTCGCGTACAACTGCGAGCCGTTCACTGCATCCGTGCTGGTCGCGCTCAATTGCCCGGCCGCGACATTGGTGATCTGGCGTTCGTTGCCGGCGCTGCCGACGCTGACCACGCTGGTCGGGTTGCCGCCGGCGAAGGTGTAGGCCGTGCCGTTGATGGTCGTGCCGGTGGTCGGATTCGCCGCGGCGGTGACGCTGCCCGAACCCAGTGCCACGTCGCCGCTGTTACTTGCGACCGCGTTGAAACCGATCGCGACGCTGTCGTCGCCGCTCGCCGAAGCGCCGACGCCGGCCGCGAGCGCGTCCAGCCCGGTCGCGCCGTCGTTGGCGTAATTGCCGCCCGGCGTGCCGCCGTCGTTGACACTGTAGTAATGCGTCTGCGCGCCGGTCACCACCGCGTTCAACTGGCTCATGTTCACCGCGTCGGTCGGGTTCACGCCCGGCGCGACGTTGGTGATCACGTTGCCGCCCATGTCCACGAGCTGGCCGCCCGCCACGCTGATGCCGCCCAGTGCGGTGAGCAGTCCGCCCGCGGTGATGCCGCCGGTGGTGGTGAGGCTGGCGAAGTTCGGATTCTGCGAAACGTCGATGGTCAGGTCGGTGCCGCTCTGCGTCACCGTGAGGTTGCCGCTTGCACCCGCTGACACGTCCACCGTTCCGCCCGGCGCCACGTTCACCGGCGCGCCGCCGTTGGCCGACAGGTTCCAGCCTTCGTTGGCGGTCGAATTCAGCGCGTTCAATGCACTGTTGACGTCGGTGTAATTGTTGCCGCCCACGCTCAGGCCGGTGGTCAGCACGCCCGTCGCCGGGTTGTAACTCGAAGTGCCGCCCATTCCGCTGGCCACGCTGGTGCCGAGGTTGGTCACCGTGGTGCCGAGTGCGGTCACCGCGGTGTCGGTCGCGAACAACTGCGAACCGTTGATCGCATCGGTGCTGGTGGCGCTGACTTCGCCGGCCGCCACATTGATGATCTGGCGCTCGGTGCCGACGCCGCCCACGCTCACCACGCCGTTCGCCGCCGAGCCCGGTCCCGCGTAGGTGTAGACCGTGCCGTTGATGGTGTCGCCCGTCACCGTCGTGGCCGCGCGGTCGGTCGAGGCATTGCCCAGCACCACGCTGTTGTCCTGCGTGGTCGTCACGCCATTGCCCAGCACGAAGGTGTTGTTGTTGGCGATGGTGTTGTTGTTGCCGAACGCATAGCTGGCCGTGCCGCTGACCGTGTTCGGATCGCCGAATGCGCCGGAATTCGCGCCGGACACGACGTTGCCCGTACCCACGCTGATCGAATTGGCGCCGCTCGCCTGCGCGCCGTTGCCCAGCGCGATGCCGTTGCTGCCGGCGGCGGCGCTGTTGAGGCCGATGGCCGTTCCGTTCGCGCCGCTCACCGCGGCATTCACGCCCAACGCCATGCCGTTCGGGGCGGACACGTTGGCCTTCGATCCCATGGCAATGCCCGCGCTGCGCGATACGGTCGCGCTGTAGCCGATGGCGACCATGCCGCCGACATCCGTCGCATCGCCCATGTAGACCTTGGCGCTGTCGCCGATGGCGACACCCGAGCTCGTTCCCCGGGCACCGATGCTCACCAGATCGGCCTGCGCGTTCGGACCAACCGCCACGGAATTGACACTGCCTTGCGCTTGCCAGCCCACCGCCACCGCGAAGCTCGTGCCCTTCGTGCCGGCGCCAATCGCCACGGTGCCCTGGTTCGCGTTCGCGTTGGCGCCCATGGCCAGCGAACCGGTGTTGGCGATTGCCGCCGCGCCGATCGCGACCGCACCGCTGTCATCGGGGATGTTGAAGAAGTGGCTGATCGTGGCTTGGGAGCCATTGCCGATGGCGATCGCACTGGTGCCGTTGGCCTTGTTGTTCAGGCCGATGGCCACCGCGCCATTGCCGGGAGAGAGGAGGAATGTGCGGCGGAAGTAGTCGCCCGCGTAATTGCCGGAACCCAGCGCCACCGCACCGCTTGCACCGCCGGGATTCACGACGGGACCCGCGGTGTTGCCCGCCGTGTTGCCGTTGCCGATCGCCAGCACGCCGGGGCCCGTGGCCACGTTGGCATTGCCGCCGCCGATCGTCACCGCGCCGTTGCCGTTGGCGGTGTTGCCGCCGCCGATCGACACCGCTTCGCCGTTCTGGGCGATGGCGGAAAAACCGATCGCCACCGCGTTGGTCGCATCCACGGTCGTGGAAGCGCCGATGCCCGCCGCGAGCGAACCCGCGCCCAGCGCGCCGTCGTTGTCGTAGTTGCCACCGGGCGTGCCGCCGTCGTTGACGTCGTAGTAGTGGACCTCGCTCGCCGTAACCGAGTCCGCCAGTGCATTCAATTGCGCGACGTTCACTGCGTCACTGTCCGCCGTGCCTGCGGCCACGTCGGTGATCTGTCGGTATTCGCCGTGCGTTGCATCGCCCACGCTTACCGCGGACAACGTGCCGATGGTATTGGCGATGGCTGTTTGATCCGCTGCGCTCGCGCCTGCCGGTACATAGCCTGCAATGCCGGCAGCGGTATCCGCGACCGAGAGCGAACCCAACGCCACGCTGTCGGACAGGAGCGCGCTGGCGCCCGGCACAAGGACGATGCCGGTATTCGGATCGACTGTACCGCTGCCAATGGCTGTCGAGCCGTCGGCATACGCACTGGCCGCTGTGCCGATACTGATCGCACTATTCGCGGTTATGCCGCTGCCTGCCGCCGCACCCAAGGCGATGTTGGTGTTGCCGGTGACATTGTCACCTGCAATCGGCCCGAGCGCGAGGTTGCCCGTACCCGTCACACCCGTGCCCGCAGATACCCCGAGTGCCGCATTGCCGTTGCCTCTTACATTCGTGCCTGCAGACGTTCCGATCGCCGCGTTGACATAGCCATTCACGTTCGTGCCCGCAGCCGCCCCGAACGCCGCGTTGTAGGAGCCTTGCACATTCGCTCCGGCTGACGATCCCATTGCCGCATTCCCGTTTCCGGTGACGTATTGGCCTGAACTGTCGCCCGAGGCCGCATTGGAACTACCACTGACATGCTGTCCGGAACCCGTGCCAAATGCCGAGTTGGAATAGCCGGTGACGTACTGTCCCGAGTTCACGCCGGCCGTGGTGTTGTTGCTGCCGGTGACGTTTTGGCCCGATTCGTCGCCAAGCGCCAAGTTCGATCGACCATTGACGTGCTGTCCGGCATTGAGACCGAACGCATTGTCGTAAGGGCCGCGCACGTAACGGCCGGCGCCTTGCCCAACTGCCGTTGCGCCCTGATTGGTGACGCTGCCGTCGCCGGAGGGGTCGACCCAACTCATGTCCGGATCGGCACCTGCGTATTGGCCGATCGCGACCATGCCAGAGCTCTGGGCGAGTGCGTGGCTGCCGAGCGCAAGCGAGTTCGCGCCGAGGCTGTTCGCGCCGTTGCCCAGCGCGGCGCTGCCGCTGCCGCTCGCCACGGCGTTGTAGCCGATCGCGGCTGCCTGATAACCCGCATTGCTGCCGCGGCCGAGTGCGACGGCGTAGTACGCGTTGGCACTGGCCGAATCGCCCATCGCGACGGAGGAGAATCCGGCGCGGGCGAGATAGCCGATCGCCACCGCGTCGTTGTCGGAGGCCACCGCGCTGTCGCCGATCGCAATGCTGCTCGCGCCGATCGCCTGCGTGCTGAAACCGATCGCCGTCGAATGGTTGCCGGTGGCCTGGGACAATGCGCCATTGGCCGTGGAGTAGTCGCCCGATGCGGTGGACTTGTAGCCATACGCCGTGCTGCCGGCGCCGCTCGCGAGTCCGCCGGGTCCGCAGGCGGTGGAATTGGGCCCGCTCGCGACCGAACTGCTGCCATTGCAGTTGGTGCCGGCATGGACCAGGGGGATCGATCCGCACACGAGCAGGATCGCGGCGGCCAGCTGCGCCATGCGCCGCGACGACGGTTGTGCGGCCGCCTTGCCGCCGCCGCCGTATCCGCTGGCCAGTTCGGAGGCCACCACGATCTGGCGGAGTGAGTGATTCCATACCAAACGATAGATCTTGTTCATGACTCCCTCGCTTCGAATGATCAAGATTCGGGTTCGGATTCCCCCGCGTGCAAGGCAGATGCCAGATGCGACGGCCGTCACACTTTGCTACATCCGGAACATGCCACAGAGTGGTGACCGCAACAACCGGTTGTGGAGGTGGAATTGACTTCGGTCAAACCATGCGAGCCGTTCCGGAAGCGCGCTGTCGTTTCCGGAGGCGATGTGCGATAAGAATCCGCCGCACGAACGACAAGGCCCATCGCGATGTTGTACCTGGCTTCCCGATCTCCGCGCCGCAGGCAATTGCTGGAATCCCTGGGCATCGCGTTCGAGTCGCTGGACGTGGACGTGCCCGAAGTGCGCGGTGTCGGGGAATCCGCGCAGGAGTACGTCGGCCGCGTGGCGCGCGAGAAGGCGCGGGCGGGCCTGGCCGCGGCACGCGATCATGATGCAGGCGCGATCGTGCTGGGCGCGGACACCGAAGTGGTGCTCGATGACCGCGTGTTCGGCAAACCGGCCGATGCCGGCGATGCCGCCGCAATGTTGCGCGCATTGTCCGGGCGCACGCACCGGGTGATCTCGATCGTGTGGTGCGTGACGGATCACCGCGAGGATGCCGCCGCCAGCGTTTCGGAAGTGCGCTTCGCGGCGCTCGCCGACGAGGACATAACGGACTACGTCGCTACGGGCGAGCCGTTCGGCAAGGCCGGCGCGTACGCGATCCAGGGTCGCGCCGCGACTTTCATCGAGCATCTTTCCGGCAGCCATTCGGGCGTGATGGGCTTGCCGCTGCACGAGACGGCGCGCCTGCTGCGGGGATTCGGGATTCGATGGGAAAGCGCGACGCTGGCTGCCGTCCATGGCCGGGATCTCCGTGGCCGCTTCCGGTGTTGACCCTGCGAAAAGACCGAGGGCTGCGCAAGGGGAGATGAGCTGCGACCAGGGGCGATCGCATCGAATTCGACCATCGACAGGTTCAGCCGCGGCGGGCTATAACCTTCGGCTGGCTTGGTCGAACGGCCTTCGCATGAGCGAGGAAATCCTCATCAACGTCACCCCGCGTGAAACCCGCGTGGGCGTGGTCGAGAACGGCATGCTGCAGGAGGTGCACGTCGAGCGCGCCGGCAGGCGCGGTTTCGTCGGCAACATCTATTGCGGCCGCGTGCAACGCGTGATGCCGGGCATGCAGGCCGCGTTCGTGGAAATCGGCCTCAGCCGCGCGGCCTTCCTGCACGCCTCCGACATCGTGCGCGCGCCGCCGGCGTTGACGGCCGACGAAGGCGAGGGCAACGGCGCCGCGCCGGCGAACGGAAGCGCCGCGGGCAACGGCGCGCCGCACACGCCGCCGATCGGCGAACTGGTGCACGAGGGACAGCGCATCATCGTGCAGGTGATCAAGGATCCGATCGGCGGCAAGGGCGCGCGGCTGTCGGCGCAGTTGTCGATCCCCTCGCGTTATCTGGTGCTGCTGCCGCACACGCAGTTGCATGGCGTGTCGGTGCGCATCGACGACGAAGTCGAGCGCGCGCGCCTGAAGGAATTGCTGGCGAGGCTTTCCGAAGGCGACCGCAGCGGCTACATCGCGCGCACCAACGCCGAAGGCGAGGAAGAGGCCGCGCTGGCCGAGGACATCGGCTACGTGCGCAAGGTGTGGCAGGCGGTGCAGGAGAACATCGAGCGCGCCGAACCGGGCGCGCGCGTGTACGAGGAACCCGCCTTGCCGCTGCGCGTGCTGCGCGACCTGATGCACGACGACATCGAGAAGGTGCGGGTGGATTCGCGCGAAACGTTCCAGCGCACGCTGGAATTCGCGCGGCGCTTCATGCCGCAGCTGGCGGAACGGATCGAACACTACGCCGGCGAACGGCCGATCTTCGACCTGTACGGCGTGGAGGACGAAATCGGCAAGGCGCTGCGCAAGGAAGTGCCGCTGAAATCCGGCGGTCACCTGGTGATCGACCAGACCGAGGCGATGACCACCATCGACGTCAACACCGGCGGCTACCTCGGCACGCGCAACCTCGAAGAGACGGTGTTCCGCACCAACCTGGAGGCCGCGCAGTCGGCCGCGCGGCAACTGCGGCTGCGCAATCTCGGCGGCATCATCATCATCGACTTCATCGACATGCTCGACGCCGAGCACCGCCGCCAGGTGCTGCGCACGCTGGAAAAATCGCTGACGCGCGACCATGCACGCACCACGGTGTACGAAATGTCGCCGCTGGGCCTGGTGGAGATGACGCGCAAGCGCACCACCGAAAGCCTCGAACGGCAGCTGTGCGAACCGTGTCCGGCCTGTTCGGGCCGCGGCAAGATCAAGACCGCCGAAACCGTGTCCTACGAAATCTTCCGCGAGATCACCCGCGCGGTACGCCAGTTCGAGGCGGAAAAACTGCTGGTGCTGGCCAGCCCGCGCGTGGTCGCGCGCATCCTCGAAGAGGAATCCGCCGCGGTCACCGAGCTGGAAGCCTTCATCGGCAAGACCATCCGTTTCCAGCCCGAGGAGCAGTACGCGCAGGAGCAGTTCGATGTCGTGCTGCTTTGAAAGCCGGAAATCGGGAATGGGAAATGGGAAACGGGAACAAGCGGCCGCAGGCTTGCCCGGCGGTTTTCGGCATCGCGGCTTCCGCGATTTGCGATTCCCGATTTCCGATTTCCCTGGCCGTGAGGCCGGCGCGTGAATCCCTGGCGCCACCGCCTGCGGCGCGCGCGGTTCGCGCTCGGCGCGCTGATCGCGGGATTGCTGATCGCGATGGCGGTGGCGATGGGCTTGTTGCAATTGCTGCTGCCGCTGGTGGCGCGCCATCCGGATCGGCTGGCGCAGTTCCTTTCCGTCCGCCTGCATCGTCCGGTGCATTTCCAGTCGCTGCAGGGGCAATGGCAGCCTTCCGGACCGCTGCTCACGGTCGAGGGACTGACGCTGGGCGCGGCGTATCGTGGCGGTGAATCGCTCGTCTTGCCGAAGGCGTCGATCAAGTTCGATCTCGGTGCGTGGCTGAAGCCGCGCCACCGCTGGATCACGCTGCGCCTCACCGGCCTGGAACTGCGGGTGGAACACGATGCTGCAGGCTGGCGCGTGCTGGGGCTGGGCAACCCGAACGAAAAGAACCAGGCGCCCCTGCAGTCGCTGCCGGTGGATCTGGATCTGCACGCGTTGAAGGTGGATATCGTCGATGTCGTGTCGCAACGAACGTATGCGATTTCCTCGCCGCACCTGCGGCTGGTGAATGTCGGCGATGCGTTGCATTTCGGCGGCAGCGTGGTCCGGCGCGGCGCGCCGCAGCCGATCACGGTGATCGGGGATTTCGATGCGAGGCACCAGAATGCGGATCTCTACATCGCCACGCACGACCTCGATCTGGCGGCGGCGATGCGCGATGTCGACCTGCGCGGGTATGCCGCGCGCGCGGGGCGCGGCGATCTGGAATTGTGGGGCAGTTGGCGGGGCAACCGGTTGCAGGACGCCGCGGCCCGTTTCGACCTGCGCGCGCTGGCGCTGGCCGGGCCGGACGGCCGCCGCGCGGACTTGCCGGCGCTGGCGGGTGTCGTCGGCATCCGGCGCGTCGCCGACGGATACGACGTGCGTTACCGCAGCGCGGGCTCGGCGAAGGACGACATCGATGATGTCGGCGGCGCTTCGCTGCATTGGCAAACGGGCAAGGGCACGCCGTCGCTCACGCTGGCGGCGCGATCGATCGATCTCGCGCCGCTGCTTTCGCTCGCCTCGTTGCTGCCGCAGGCGCCCGCAAGCCTGTCTGCATGGGTGGCCAACGCGCATCCCGGCGGACGCATCGACGGCGCCGCGCTGCGCTGGAACGGCGATGGCCGTTACGCGCTGGAAGCGCGGCTGCGCCGGATTGCGGCGACACCCTACGGCAACCTGCCGGGCGTGGATCTGGCCAACGCCACGTTGCGCGGCGACCGCGAGTCGCTGGCGCTGGAAATCCCGCAGCAGCCGCTGACGTTGTTCATCCCGCGCGCCTTCCGCTGGCCGTGGGCGTTCCAGCGCGCGGGTGGAACCGTGGCGGCGTGGCACGACGCCGCCGGATGGCATGTCGGCAGCGACGGCTTCGCGTTCGACAACCACGATGTCGGCGGCGAATGCCGTGGCGAAGTGCTGATCCCGGCTGACGGAGGCAAGCCGTTTCTCGACGTGTCCGCGGTGGTCACGCACGCCAGCGTCGACGCGACGAAGTTCTTCCTGCCGCTGACCCTTCCGCCGCCGACGCTCGCGTGGCTCGACCGCGGCCTGGTGGCCGGCGAGGTCGACGCGGGCCGCGTGGCATTCCGCGGCGATCTTGCCGACTGGCCGTTCGTCAACCACCACGGCCGCTTCGAGGCGGTCGGCCACGTGCACGATGCGGTGCTGGATTACGGGCCGGGCTGGCCGCGCGCGGAACACATCGCGGCCAGCGCGGAATTCATCGGCAACTCGGCGATGGTGCACGCGGATTCCGCGGAAGTGCACGGCAACGAGGTGACGCACGCGGAAGCGTCCATCCCCGATTTCGACGACGGCGTGTTGACGCTGACGGCGCAGGGCGAAGGCAGCGGCGCATCGCTGCTCGGATTCGTCCGCAACAGCCCGATCGGGCACGGTCTCGACTCCACCTTGTCCGCCTTGCAGATCGGTGGCACCGGCCATCTCGCCCTCACGCTGGTGCTGCCGTTCGCGCGGGTGGAGGATTTCAGCCTCGACGGCGCCTTGCAGTTGCACGACGCGGACGTGACGGCGAAGTCGTGGAACCTCGCCTTGCAGGGAGTCGGCGGCGCGTTGTCGTTCGATGCCAGGGGATTTCGCGCGACCGCATTGCAGGGCCGGTGGCACGACGCGCCGGTCGCGCTGGCGATCGCGTCGGGCGGCGACACCGGCGATGCCGCGCTGCAATTGCAGGCGTCGATGAGCGGCATGTTCACGCCGCAGTCGCTGCTTTCCGATTACCCCAACCTCGCGTCGCTGGCGAAGATCGCGCACGGCACCGGCACTTTCCGCATCGGACTCGAAGTGGCGGCGCAGGGCAACGCGGCGGACGCGGCCAAGACCCTGCGCGTGCAATCCGACCTGCGCGGCATTTCGGTGGATCTTCCCGCGCCGCTGGACAAGCCGCCGGGTTCCGTCCTGCCGATGGATTTGCAGCTGGGCATGCCGTTCTCCGGCGGCGACCTGCGGTTGACGCTGGGCGACCTGCTGCGCGCGCACGGAAGATTGCCCGATGCGGACGCACGCAAGCCGCCCGCGCTCGCGGTGGCATTCGGCAGTGCGATGCCGCAGGCCGTGCCGCAGCAAGGCATGCTGGTGACGGGCCATGCGCCCGTGCTGGATCTGGGCGACTGGACGCAGCTCGCTGCGGGCGGGCCGGCTACCGGCGCAGCCGCGAACGCGATCGGCGGATTGCCGCCGCTCGTCGATGCGCAAGTCGCGACCGACGACGCGCTGGTGTTCGGCAGCCATCTCGGCGCGCTATCGCTGCACTACGCCACGCAGGCGGGGACGCGCACGATCACCTTCGACGGCGCCGCACTGGCGGGCACGCTGGCGTTGCCGGATACCGATCTCGCGCAACGCGGCATCACCGCGCAATTGCAGCGGTTGTACTGGCCCGAGTCGCCGCCGCCGCAAGGGCAGGCGCAAGGCCAGGCCGTCGCGCCCGCGCCATCCGCCGGTGCGCTTGATCTGGCGCCCGCTTCGCTTCCACCGCTGCACCTTGCGGTGGACGACCTGCACCTGGGCAAGGCTCGCATGGGCGCGGCGCATTTCGAAAGCGCGCCGACGGCTGCGGGCATGCACATCGCACGCATGGACATGAAATCCAGATTCGCCGACATCCGCGCGCAGGGCGACTGGAACGGCAATGCGCGCGACAACCGTTCGCGATTCTCGATCCAGATCGCTTCCGACAACCTCGGCCGCATGCTGGAGGATCTCGATTACGCCGGACTGATTTCCGGCGGGCGCGCCACGCACGCCTCGATCGACGGCTCCTGGCCCGGTGCGCCGAGCGCGTTTTCGCTGGCGAACATCGACGGCACGCTGAAGGTGAGCGTGGGCGAGGGCCGCATCCTCGACGTGCGGCCGGGCATGGGCCGCCTGCTGGGATTGTTCTCGATCACGCAACTGCCGCGCCGCCTCGCGCTGGATTTCGGCGACGTCTACAAGTCCGGCTTCGGCTTCAATTCGGTCAAGGGAAGTTTCCGGTTGGCGGACGGCAATGCGTACACCGACGACCTCGACATCGATGGCGCTTCCGCCGAGATCAAGATGCGTGGCCGCACCGGCTTGCGCGCGCACGATTACGACCAGACGGTGGACGTGACGCCGCACACCGGCGGCGCGCTGGCGGTGGTCGGTGCGGTGGTCGGCGGACCGATCGGCGCCGCCGCGGGTCTGGCGATCAGCCGCGCCGCCAACCAGGTCGCGCACGCGCGCTACAGCATCACCGGCAGCTGGGCCAAGCCGGTGATCACCACGATTTCCCGAACGGTGCCGGAGCCTGCACCGTCGCAACCTGCAACCGCGCAATCCGGCGCCACGCCTGCCGCCGCGACAACCTCGGGCGGTTGATGCCGCCACGCTTGCGTGGGCGGGTCGAAGGAATCGTCATGCATTTCTTCTGCAAGCTCGTTCCGCCGCGCACCCGTTTCGCGCAGGACATGAGCGCGGGCGAAGCCGCGCTGATGGGACGACACGTGGCTTATTGGAAAGGGTTGATCGACGGTGGCTTGAAGGTGTTTGCGCTCGGTCGGTGATCGATCCGGCGGGTGTGTTCGGCATCGCCGTCATCGAGGTCGAAAACGAAGCCGCCGCGCTCGAACTTGTACGCAACGACCCTGCGATCAGGCAATCCGAATATGGCTTCCGCTGCGAAATGCACCTGATGTCGCGTGGAGTTATGCATAGCCCTTGAGGTTAATTCGAGCTTGCGATCCGGGGCCTGCGCCCTTACGTTTAAAGGTTCCGCCGTCTCGAAATCGCACCGATGGATTCTCCCCTCGTCCTCGCCGAACGCAACCTGCTCGCCCCCGGCGGCATGAGCGCCACCGACCTGGAACGCGTGTTCGCGAAGGTGTGCGGGCCGTCCATCGACGCGGCCGACCTGTATTTCCAGCACACGCGCAGCGAATCGTGGGTGCTCGAAGACGGCATCGTGCGCGACGGCAGCCACTCGATCGAGCAGGGCGTGGGCGTGCGCGCGATCTCCGGCGAGAAGACCGGCTTCGCCTATTCCGACGACATCGTGCTGCCGCAACTGCTGGAGGCGGCGAACGCGGCGCGCGCGATCGCCTCCGGCGGCAACGGCGCCGGCAAACCGCTGGCGGTGCGCGGCGCGCGCGCGCTGTATCCGGCGGACGATCCCATCGACGCGCTGGATCCTTCCGCCAAGATCGCCTTGTTGCGCGAACTCGATGCGCTGGCGCGCAGCCTTGATCCGCGCGTGAAGCAGGTGATCGTCAGCCTGTCGGCGCGGCACGAGAACGTGCTGGTCGCCGCGAGCGACGGCACGCTGGCCGCGGACGTTCGCCCGCTGACGCGCGTCGGCGTGCAGGTGATCGCGGAAGACAGCGGCCGGCGCGAAGCGGGGAACGGCGGCGGCGGCGGGCGTTGCGGCTATCGCGAACTGATCGATTCGGGCCGCGCGCACGCGTGGGCGCGCGAGGCGGTGCGGCAGGCGCTGGTGAATCTCGATGCGACCGATGCGCCGGCCGGCACGATGGACGTGGTGCTCGGCCCCGGCTGGCCGGGGGTGCTGCTGCACGAAGCGATCGGGCACGGCCTGGAAGGCGACTTCAACCGCAAGGGCACGTCCGCGTTCGCGCACCGCATGGGCGAAAAGGTCGCGGCCGAGGGAGTGACGATCGTGGACGACGGCACGCTGCCGGGCCGCCGCGGTTCGCTCAGTGTCGACGACGAGGGCACGCCTGCACACTGCACCACGCTGATCGAGAATGGCCGTCTATGCGGCTACATGCAGGACACCCACAACGCGCGCCTGATGGGCATGGCGCCGACCGGCAACGGCCGCCGCGAATCCTTCGCGCACCTGCCGATGCCGCGCATGACCAACACCTACATGCTGCCGGGCGGGAACGATCCGGCGGAAATCATCGCATCCGTGAAGCGCGGCCTGTACGCGGTGAACTTCGGCGGCGGGCAGGTCGACATCACCTCCGGCAAGTTCGTGTTCTCCGCCAGCGAGGCGTACCTGATCGAAGACGGCAAGGCCACGCGTCCGGTGAAGGGCGCGACGCTGATCGGTTCGGGGCCGGACGTGCTGACGCGCGTGGCCATGATCGGCAACGACCTGAAACTCGACGAAGGCGTCGGCGTGTGCGGCAAGGACGGCCAGAGCGTTCCGGTGGGCGTCGGCCAGCCGACCCTGCGCATCGACGGCATGACCGTGGGCGGGACTGCCGCGTAGGACAAAGAAATCGGCGGTGGGATGGACTTCGTTCGGCCGCTGCCGTCGATCGTCGGATGAGGCTTGAACGTTCGCTTTTTGCGCT
>JAFEEJ010000243.1 GCA_018241145.1 Pseudomonadota bacterium
AATCGCGTACGCGCTGGAAACCGGCATCGCCGGACCGATCTGGAAGCAGGTCGCCGCGGCATTGGCGTGTTACGCCGGCTTCAGCGCCGTGCTGGCTGCCGGCCTGCTGCGCCACGCGTGGCTGCGCCGCCGCCGTGCCGGCGACGGCGGGGCGTCATTGCGGTAACGCCAGGTCATCCAGCAACGCTTTCAAAAAGCGCGCGGCTTCGCCGCCGGTGGCGGCGCGGTGGTCGCAGGTCAGCGAGATCGGCATGCGCCGGTGCACCTCGATGCCGCCCATCACCGCAACCACGTCATGGGTGAGTTTTCCGGCGCCGACGATCGCCACGCACGGCGGCACCACCACCGGCGTCGCGTAGCGACCCGCGAACATGCCGAAGTTGGAAAGCGAGATCGTGTAGCCGGAAAGTTCGGACGAAGGAATGGAACGATCCTCGACCTGTGTGCGCAGGCGCTGGATCGCCGCACGCAGGCCGGCGCCGTCCAGCATGTCGGCGTTGCGCAACGCCGGCACGAACAGGCCGTCGTCGGTATCCACCGCGATGCCGAGGTCCACGTGCGGGTGCAGCGTGCGGATGAGGTTCTTGCCGTCGAACCAGGCGTTCAACGCGGGCACGGTCCTGCATGCAGCGACGATCGCGCGGATCAGCCGCGCGGTGATGTCCTGCTTGCCCAGCCACTGGTTGAGGTCGGCATCGTCCACCAACGTGGTCGGCACGACCTGCGCGTGCGCGTCGGCCATCACGCGCGCCATGTTGCGGCGCACGCCTTTCAACTGTTCCGGTTGGCCCGTGGCCTGCACACTTGGCGGCGTGGTGCGCATGGGCTTGCCGGATTGGGACAACGTGCTTCTGGTTCCCTCTCCCGCCGGGAGAGGGTGGCGCGCAGCGCCGGGTGAGGGTACGGCCGCAGCCAGACGTTGCGGCGAAACCGAACCCTCACCTCCAGCCCCTCTTCCGGCGGGAGAGGGCAGAGAAGCGCTGCCGGAAGCAGCGGCATCCTTCACGTCCTTCAACGTCACCACGCCGCCGGCGCCGGTGGCCTTGACGCGCGCCAGGTCCACTTTCAATTTCTTCGCCAGCGCGCGCACCGCCGGCACGGCCTTCACGCCGCCGACGTCGGCCGCACGTTCGACGTGCACGGTGTTGCCACTGACCATCGCGCCGACCACGGTGCCTTCGTCTTCGCGCACTTCGGTGGTCTGCTCGATTTCGCCGCCCTCGTCGGAGGCCGGCACCGTCGTGGTTGCCACGGGCGTCGGCGCGGGTGCGTGGTGATGGCTGCCCGCGGCATTCTCGGCGCGCTGCTTGGCGTTGGGATCGAGTTCGAATTCCGCCAGCGCCGCACCGGTGACGATCACGTCGCCCGCGCCGCCGTGCTGCTTGAGCAACTTGCCGGTGTACGGCGAGGGCACCTCGACCACCGCCTTGGCGGTTTCCATCGACACCAGCGGCGCGTCCAGCTTGACGCTGCCGCCCTCCTTCACCAGCCATTCGACGATGGTGGCGTCCGGCAGGCCTTCGCCGAGGTCGGGGAGATGGAATGTCTTTTTGTCGGCCATGGTTTCGATTCCGTTATTTGAGTTCCGTTCGCGTTGAGCGTAGCTCGCGCAGCGAGCGGAGTCGAAACGTCACTGCCCTTCGACTCCGGCCCTGCGGGCCTACGCTCAGGGCGAACGGTGCAATAAGTTGCGCTGCATTCTCTTGCCGTGTGCGCACAAGTTCCAAAAGAACCGCGTGTGCAGATTGCTCTCCTTGCTGAAGCCGAGTCGCTTGCTCGTTCGTGACTTCGTCTTCGCGTAATTGTCCTGCAAGGTGGCCCGCGTCATAAAGGACAGAAAACCTGTCGCCTCGCTTGAAGAGCGTAATGCCGTACTCCTGGAAAATTTTCTCGGGCATGCGCGTAATCAACCCGCCGCCACCGTCCGCTTCGCCGCCTCCACGATGCGCGCGACGCTCGGCAGTTGCTTCATCTCCAGCCGGTACAACGGCGTGTGGATGTCCCAGCCGCTGACGCGCATCACCGGCGCGAGCAGGTCGTACAGGCACTCCTCGGCGATGCGCGCGGCGATCTCCGCACCGAAGCCCGCGGTCTTCGGGGCTTCCTGCACGATCACGCAGCGGCCGGTTTTCTGCACGGATTCGGCGATGGTGTCGAAATCGAGCGGGGTCAGCGTGGCGAGGTCGATCACTTCCGCGCTGATGCCGTCCGATGCCAGCGCGTCGGCGGCTTCGAGGCATTCCTTCACTTCCGCGCCCCAGGTCACCAGCGTCACGTCGGTGCCGTCGCGCAGCACGAAGCACACGTCCAGCGGCAACGCTTCGCCGTCGTCCGGCACTTCTTCCTTGTACTGGCGATAGATGCGCTTGGGCTCGAAGAACATCACCGGATCCGGATCGCGGATCGCGGCGAGCAACAAACCGTACGCGCGCGCGGGCGAGGAAGGCAACACCACGCGCAGGCCGGGAACGTTGGTGAACAGGTGTTCGTTGGCTTCCGAATGATGTTCCGGCGCGTGGATGCCGCCGCCCCACGGCGCGCGGAACACCGCCGGGCAGGTGATGCGGCCGCGCGTGCGGTTGCGCAGGCGCGCGGCGTGGCAGCAGATCTGCTCCATCATCGGATAGATGAAGCCTTCGAACTGCGCCTCGCACACGGGCTTCATGCCTTGTGCCGCCAGGCCGACGGTGACGCCGGCGATGGTGGTTTCGTCCAGCGGCGTATCCAGCACGCGCAATTCGCCGAATTTTTCCTGCAGGCCGACGGTGGCGCGGAACACGCCGCCGTTGACGCCGACGTCCTCGCCCAGCACCACGACCGAATCGTCGTGCTTCATTTCATGCGCGAGCGCTTGCGTGACGGCTTCGATAAGGGTGATCGCGGCCATGATCAATGCGCTACCTTTTGTTCAAGGGAAAGCGCAAGATCGCGCTGCTTCGCCAGGTCCGCGGGCACTTCCGCAAAGGTGTAATCGAACATCGCGCCCACCGTCTGCGCCTTGCTTTCCAGATACGCGTTCACTTCGTTGTCCATCCATTCGTTGCACTCTTCCTGCAACGCCGTTTCCTTTTTCTCGTTCCAGGCCTTCTGCGATTCCAGATACACGCGCAGGCGCTTGACCGGATCCTTGGTCCACGCGTCTTCGACTTCGTCCTTGCCGCGGTAACGGCGGGCATCGTCGGCGGTGGTGGGGTCGCCCAGTCGATACGTCACGCACTCGATCACGCTGGCGCCGTCGCCCTTGCGCGCGCGGTCCAGCGCGTCTTCCATCGCCTTGCGCACCGCGATGATGTCGTTGCCGTCCACTTGTATGGACGGCAACCCGGCGGCGATGCCTTTCTGCGCCAGCGTTTTCGCACCCGACTGGATGCGCCGCGGCACCGAGATCGCCCACTGGTTGTTGACGATCACCGCCACCATCGGCAGCGTTTGCGCGCCGGCGATGTTGATGGCGCCGTAGAAGTCGCCTTTCGATGAGCCGCCGTCGCCGATGGTGCACACGGCGACGCGCTTCTCCCCGCGGATCTTGAACGCCAGCGCGGAACCGGCCGCGTGCAGGCACTGCGTGGCGATCGGCACCGACCATGCGAAATCGTGGCGCGCCGGTTCGTTCTGGTAATCGTTGCCGCGTTCGTCGCCGCCCCAGTACATGTACACCTCGCGCGGCTGCACGCCGCGGAACAACTGCGCGCCGTATTCGCGGTAGCTGGGCGCCAGCACGTCCTCCGGCTTCATCGCGCTGCCGATGCCGACGTGCGCGGCCTCGTGGCCGAGGCAGCTCGCGTAGGTGCCGAGCTTGCCGGTGCGCTGCAGCGCGATCGACTTGGCGTCGAACACGCGCGTGGACACCATCAGCTTGTACAGCTTGACCATGGTGTCGAGGTCTTTCGCGAAGGCAGGCAGGTCCTTGCGCACCAGCTTGCCTTGCGGATCCATGTATTGCAGGTATTCGATTTCGAACTTGGCGGCGATCGGCATCGCTCGGCTCCGCAAGACGGCAGGACGGCCGGAAAGTCTAGCAGGGCACGGGAACGCGAGCAGGCAGCCGCGAATCCGGGCGGGCGACAATCCTGCCGTCATTCCGTTCGCCCATGCCGTCGACGACCCGGGACGACGTCGCTTGATCCAGGTCAAGGCGGCACGCCGGCCCTCGCCACCGCGCGGATTTGGCTTTACCCTGCAAGCTCCGCCCGCATGGTGCCTTCAACATGCCCGACGACCCGTCCACCAACCGGCGCGAACTCGAAGCCGGCCTGGAACTCGATCTCAAGGACCGCTTGACCTACGGCGGCTACCTGCACCTGGAACGGCTGCTTTCGGCGCAGCACCCGCTGTCGAACCCGCCGCACCATGACGAGCTGCTGTTCATCATCCAGCACCAGGTGTCCGAACTTTGGCTGAAATTGCTGGTGCACGAGCTGCGCGGCGCGATCGAAGCGCTGCGGCGCGACGACGTGGACACCGGCCTGAAGATCCTGGCGCGCGTGAAGCAGGTCCAGCGGCAGCTGTTCGAACAGTGGGCGGTGCTGGAAACGCTGACGCCTTCGGAATACCTGGAATTCCGCCACGTGCTGGGGCCGGCTTCCGGCTTCCAGTCGCTGCAATACCGGCTGGTGGAATTCCTGCTCGGCAACAAGAACGCCGGCATGTTGCGGGTGTTCGAGCACGACGCGGATGCGCACGCGCAACTGGAAGCGGTGCTGCACGCACCGTCGCTGTACGACGAATTCCTGGCGTATCTGGCGCGTCGCGGCCACGACGTGCCGCGCGAACTGCTGCAACGAGACTTTTCCCGATCGCACGTCCGCGACGAAAAGCTGGTCCCGGTGTACCAGCGCATCTACGAGGACACCGCGACGTACTGGCAGGAATACCACCTCGCCGAGCAACTGGTGGACATCGAGGAGAGCTTCCAGTTGTGGCGCTTCCGCCACATGAAGACGGTCGAGCGCATCATCGGCTACCGCCGCGGGACCGGCGGATCGTCCGGCGTGGCGTTCCTGAAGAAGGCGCTGGACCTCACCTTCTTCCCGGAATTGCTGGAAGTGCGCACGGTGCTGCAGGGCGCTTGACGACCTTCGATCTGCTGCGGCGCGCCTTGCAGCGCTGGTGCGCGCGTCGCTAAGGTCGCGCGCGGGCTGGCGCGGGCCGGCCGTGACGGAAGGGGGCCGACGATGCACGCCAGCGACGATTCGCATCCGGTTCCCGAGCAGCCGGAATTCCTCGGCCACCCCGCCATGCTGTGGTCGCTGCTGGCGGTCACGGTGGGCCTGAATTTCGCGTTCTACGGGTTTCGCGCGTTCCTTGCGCCTTATGCCGCCGACAGTTTTTTTTCGCATCTGCCGCACGCCCAGGCGTTGGCGCAGGCCAACTACCTGTTCGCGGGTTTCGGCGCGCTGACGTATGCCACCGCGATCCTGGGCGGATGGGTGGCCGACAACGTGATGGGAGAAGTCCAGGCATTGCGCTTGTCGCTTTGGCTGGCGGTGTTCGCATTGATCGGCATGACGGTGCCGAACCGGGAGTTCTTCACGCTCGCGTTGGCGTTTTTCGTGCTGTCCGCGGGGCTGGGCATTCCGCTGACGGTGCTGATCGGGCGCAACTACGCCAAGGAGGATCCGAAACGCGACGGCGGCTACACGCTTTTTTATCTCGCGATCAATTTCGGCGGGTTCGTGGCGCCATTCGTATGCGCGGCCTGGATCGGGGCGACGTACGGCTATCACTGGGGCTTCCTTGCCGCAGCGGCAGGCATGGCGTTCGCGGCGATCGTGTTCGAATGGAAGCATCGTCGCATGCCCGGCGTGCAGGACGAGGTACGCTTCAAGCGCGCATGGTCCGGTCCGGTCGTGTTGTTGGCGACGCTGCTGCTGGTGCTGCCGTGCGCATGGCTGCTGGCGCACCCGAACGCGATGAATGCGGTGGTTTATGCGTTGCTCGGCCTGCTGGTGATTGACTTCGTCGTCAGCAGCGTGCGACGTGGCGATCGCGTGCAGGGCAAGCGCTACATCGCGCTGCTGCTGCTGTTCATCGCGATGGTGATGTTCTGGGCGATGAGCCTTCTGAGCGCCAGTGCGCTCAACTTTTTCGCGCGCGACCATGTGGCGCCGCTTTGGCAAGGACGGGTGCTGGGCTTGTCGTGGGACTTCACGCTGTTCCAGTCGGTGAACCCGCTGTACATCCTGATATTCGCACCCTTCGTTGCGATGTTGTGGCCGTCGCTGGACAAGCGCGGCATCAACCCTTCGACGCCGCGCAAGTTCGGCATCGGTTTGCTGCTGGTGGCGCTTGGTTATGGCGTGCTGCTGTACGCGGTGGATTACCTGCGGCTGCCGGACGGCAGGGTCGCCGCCTGGACGCTGCTCGCCTGCTATCTCTGTTCGACGCTTGGCGAACTGGCCTTGTCGCCGATCGGCTATGCGCTGGTCGGCAAGCTGGCCGCGCATGACGAAGCGTCGCTGGCGATGGGCGGGTGGTTCTTCGGCGTCAGCGTGTCGTACGACCTCTCGGGCCAGATCGCCGCATTCACGACCACCGGCGGCATCGAGGCTTATGCGCGCGTGTTCGAATGGTTGCTGGTCGGCGGTGTCGCTGTAGCGGCCGTCTATCTTCTGTTCGCGCCATGGTTCGTCAGGTTGATGCACGGCGTCCACTGATGCGACATTCGCACGTTATCGAGTGGAGGAGCCGCAATGGATGAAATCGTCCGCACGGACATGGGTTCGCAGCGCCCGGATTTTCCGCAACTGCTCGGCCATCCGCGCCCGCTGTGGATGCTGTTCATGACCGAGTTCTGGGAGCGCTTCGCGTTCTATTCGGTCAGTTGGGCGCTGGCCTTGTACATCGTGCAGCAGTTCTGGCACGGCGACCCGTCCGGGCAGGCGTGGGCCAGCGGCATCTTCGGTTCGTACACGGCGCTGATCTACGGCACCTGCATCTTCGGCGGCTGGATCGCCGATCGGGTGATCGGCTACCAGCGTTCCATCCTGCTGGGCGCGGTGGTGATGGCGGTCGGCCTGTTCGCGCTGATGTTGCCCGATCGCACGATGCTGCTGCTCGGCCTTGCGCTCGTGATCGTCGGCGACGGCCTGTTCAAGCCCAACATCTCGACGATGGTCGGGCAGTTGTACGGCCGCGACGACCCGCGCCGCGACCGCGGTTTCACGCTGTTCTACATGGGCATCAACGCGGGCGCTTTCGTCGCGCCGCTGCTCACGGGCTGGCTGGCGGCACATTTCGCCTCCGCGTCGATTACGTCGGCGCCGATGCAGCAGAACTTCCGGCTGGTGTTCCTCGCCGCCGGCATCGGCATGGTGCTCAGCCTGCTGTGGTTCTGGTTCGGCCGCCGCCAACTGGGAAACATCGGACGCCCTGCGCCCGGCGCGCAAGGCCTGTCGCGCGTGGCGTGGGTGCTGCTGGGCGTGGTCGTCGCGGTGCCGGTCGTGTTCTGGCTGCTGTCGCGGGTCGGCGCGGGCGGCCTGCAATGGGTGCTCGGAGTCCTGTTCGTGATCGTGGCGGCGATGCTGCTGGCGGAAGCCGCGCGCCACGACGCCAAGCAGACGCACCGCGTGATCGCGATGCTGATCATCTTCGCCTTCAACATCCTGTTCTGGATGTTCTATTACCAGCTCGGCACCTCGTTCAATTTCCTCGCCGAGAATCTGGTCGACCGCAAACTGTTCGGCGGCTGGGTATTCCCGGTCGGCTGGTTCCAGTCGGTGAGTCCATTGACGATCATCGTGCTGGCGCCGCTGCTGACGCTGGCGTGGGCGTGGCTGGATCGGCGCAGGCTGGAACCTTCCATCCCGCGCAAGTTCGGGCTGGGCCTGGTCTTCAACGGTCTCGGATTCCTGGTGCTGATGTTCGCGTTGGCGCGTTTGATCGGCGCGAACGGACTGATTCCGTTCTGGCCGCTGGTGCTGTGCTACGTGATGCAGACGCTGGGCGAGTTGTGCCTGTCGCCGATCGGATTGTCGATGGTGACCAAGCTGGCGCCGCCGCGACTGGTGGGGTTCGCGATGGGGGGCTGGTTCCTGTCGCTGTCGGTGGGCGGCAACCTGTCCGGGCTGTTCGCCACGCGCATCGCCGGGGCCGGCGGCATGACCGCGGCTTCCGCGCTGTCGGGCTTCACGTTCGGCTTCTGGCTGCTGATCGGCGCGGGCGTGCTGCTGCTGCTGATTTCGCCGCTGGTGAACCGGCTGATGCACGGGATCCGCTAGCCACGGCGGATCAGGCAGCGTCGCGCGTGGCTCGCTAGAATATGCGGTCTGGATCGCCACGCGGAGACCGCCCATGAACGCCCAGCCCAACATCGGCATGCAGCCGACCACGTTCGCCAATCCGATGGGCGTGGACGGTTTCGAGTTCGTCGAGTTCGCCGCGCCCGATCCGGAATTGCTGCACGCGCTGTTCCCGAAGCTCGGCTTCACCGCGGTGGCGAAGCACAAGTCGAAGGCGATCACGCTGTACCGCCAGGGCGAATGCAATTTCCTCGTCAACGAGCAACCCGATTCGTTCGCGTCGGAATTCGCCGCGCAGCACGGGCCTTGCGCCTGCGGTTTCGCGATCCGTTTCAAGCGCCCGGCCAACGAAGTGCGCGAGGCCGCGCTGAAGAACGGTGCGGAAGCGATCGCGAACAAGGAGTCGAGCAAGGCGGTGGATGCGCCCACCATCGTCGGCATCGGCGGTTGCATGTTGTATCTGGTGGATCGCTACGGCGATGCCGGCAGCGTGTTCGACGATTACCAATGGCTGCCGGGCGTGGATCGCCATCCGAAAGGGTTCGGGCTGACCTTCATCGATCACCTGACCCACAACGTGCATTTCGGCAACATGAAGGCGTGGGCGGATTACTACGAACGCCTGTTCAACTTCCGCGAGATCAGGTATTTCGACATCAAGGGCGCCAAGACGGGCCTGGTTTCCAAGGCGATGACCGCGCCGGACGGCATGGTGCGCATCCCGTTGAATGAGTCGTCCGATCCGAAGTCGCAGATCAACGAATACCTGGACGAGTACAGGGGCGAGGGCATCCAGCACATCGCGCTGTTCACCGATACGGTGTACGACACGGTGGAGGAGATGCGCACGGCCGGCGTGGAATTCCTCGACACGCCCGACACCTATTTCGAGGTGATCGACGTGCGCGTGCCCAACCACGGCGAGGACGTGCCGCGGCTGGCGAAGAACAAGATCCTGATCGACGCCGACATGGAAACGAAGAAACAGCTGCTGTTGCAGATCTTCACCCAGAACGTGATCGGCCCGATCTTCTTCGAGATCATCCAGCGCAAGGGCAACGAGGGCTTCGGCGAAGGCAACTTCCAGGCGCTGTTCGAATCGATCGAGCGCGACCAGATGAAGCGGGGGGTGTTGTAACCTGAAAGGACGCTTGCGGGGCTGGCACTATCTACCCGTTCGCCCTGAGCGCAGCCGCACAGCGGCGGAGTCGAAGGGCAGTTCATGTATGGCGTTCCATCTCTACATCCTCGAATGCTCTGACGGGACGTTGTACGTCGGGCATACCGACGATCTGGACGAGAGAATGCGGCAACACGATGCGGGCAAAATGGATGCCTACACTGCGAAACGGCGGCCATTGAAGCTCCTGCATGCCGTGGATTTCTCGACGCGGTATGAAGCCCTCACAATGGAGCGGCAACTGAAAGGGTGGAGCCGGGCAAAGAAGCTGGCCTATATCGCTGGAGACTGGAGTGAAATTCACGAACTGGCCAAGGGCAGACACAAGCAACAACGTGGTTGATGCCGGCGCTTCGACTTCGCTTGCTTTGCAAGCTACGCTCAGCGCGAACGGAATTTGGTGATCGCAACGCATGAACGATTCACGCGCCATCACGCAACTCGGCTACCTCTCCGGCTTCGGCAACGAGCACGCGACCGAAGCGCTGCCGGGCGCGTTGCCGGTCGGCCGGAACTCGCCGCAGCGCGCGCCGCATGGTTTGTATGCGGAGCAATTGTCGGGCACGGCGTTCACCGCGCCGCGCCATGCCAACCGGCGCAGCTGGCTGTATCGCATTCGTCCGGCGGCGATGCACCAGCTGTTCGCGGCGTGGCCGCATCCGCACTTCCACAACCGCTTCGACGAGGCCGTTTCCTCGCCCAATCAGCTGCGCTGGAGTCCGTTCCCGCTGCCGCCGGCGCCCATGGATTTCGTGGACGGCCTTTACACCGTCGCCGGCAGCGGCGGTCCGGCCGCGCAGGCCGGTTGCGGCGTGCACGTCTACGCATGCAACCGTTCGATGCAAGGGCGCTATTTCTACGACGCCGATGCCGAACTGGTGATCGTGCCGCAACAGGGCCGGTTGAAGATCGCCACCGAGCTGGGCGTGCTGGAGGTCGGCCCGCAGGATGTCGCGTTGATCCCGCGCGGCGTGCGCTTCCGCGTCGGGTTGCTGGATGAAACCGCACGAGGCTACGTCGGCGAAAACTTCGGTGCACTGCTGCGCCTGCCGGATCTCGGGCCGATCGGTTCCAACGGCTTGGCCAATCCGCGCGATTTCGAAGCGCCGTGCGCGGCGTACGAAGACGTCGAAGGCGACTGCGAGCTGATCGCCAAGTTCCAGGGCCGGTTGTGGCGCGCGCCGATCGACCACTCGCCGCTGGACGTGGTCGCCTGGCACGGCAACTACGCGCCGTATCGTTACGACCTGCGCCGCTTCAACACCATCGGTTCGATCAGCTACGACCATCCCGATCCATCCATCTTCACCGTGCTGACCTCGCCCAGCGACACGCCCGGCACCGCGAACCTGGATTTCGTGATCTTCCCGCCGCGCTGGCTGGTGGCGGAAAACACCTTCCGGCCGCCGTGGTTCCACCGCAACGTCATGAGCGAATTCATGGGGCTGGTGCACGGCGAGTACGACGCCAAGGCCGGCGGTTTCGCGCCGGGCGGCGCGAGCCTGCACAACTGCATGAGCGGCCACGGGCCGGACGCGGAAAGTTTCGGGAAGGCCAGCGCGATCGACACGTCGAAACCGCAACACGTCGCCGACACCATGGCCTTCATGTTCGAGTCGCGCTACGTGTTCCATCCCGCGCGGCAGGCATTGGAATCGCCGCAATTGCAGGGCGATTACCAGGATTGCTGGGCGGGATTGCAGAAGCATTTCGATCCGGGCAAGCCGTGATCCGGATCATTTTCCTTTCCGCGGCGGTCCTGATGCTGGCTGCGTGCAACGCGACGGAATCGCGCGGCGCGGGCCAGGACGGGCAAACCGGATCGCCCGCCGCGAAGGCGCCGCCGCGGCCGGGCAACGGCCGCGATCTGCCTGCCCGTTCGGTGTTCGACGCCATGCCCGACTTCAACGGCATCGGCCCGCTGCGTTTCGGCATGGGCGCGGATGAAATGCGCAAGGCGTGGGGCGCGCCGCTTTACGGCGAAGCGCAGCCGAATGATCCGAAGGCGTGCCATTACCTCCGTCCAGGCAAGGACGATTACGATCTGCTGTTGATGGTGGAGGGTGATCGCTTCGTGCGCGTGGACGTGAAAACCGACGAGAAGGCGGCGCCGGGCGGCGGACGCGTCGGCATGACGGCGCAGCAGATCGAAAAGCTGTACGCCGGTCACGTGACCGCGATGCCGGGAAAGTACGATGCGGCGGCCAGGGTGTTGAGCATTGCTTCGCCGCAGGACGAGCAGGCGAGACTCATCTTCGAGACCGATGCGTCCGGCGTGGTGAAATCCTGGCGTATCGGCGTCGCGCCGCAGGTCGATTACGTGGAAGGTTGCGGTTGAAACGTTGTGCGGAAACGTCGTCCGGAATACGAAAGGGGTTGCGATGAAATTGGGTTCATTGAAGGAAGGCGGCCGCGACGGCACGCTGATCGTCGTCAGCCGTGACCTCGCGCACGCGGTGCGCGCGGGCGACATCGCGCCGACCCTGCAGGCCGCGCTGGACGATTGGGAAAACGCCGCGCCGCGCCTGCACGCCTTGTACGACGCGTTGTGCAAGCATCGCCACAAGGCGGTCGAGCACGCATTCGAGCTGGATTGCAACGATCTCGCGGCGCCCCTGCCGCGCGCCTACGAATTCGTGGATGGTTCCGCGTATCTTCCGCACGTCGAGCGCGTGCGCAAGGCGCGCGGCGCGCAGGTGCCGGAAAGTTTCTACACCGATCCGTTGATGTACCAGGCCACCAGCGCGGGTTTCCTCGGGCCGTGCGATCCGGTGCGCGTGCCGAGCGAGGACTACGGCATCGACATGGAGGCCGAAGTCGTGGTCGTCACCGACGACGTGTCGATGGCGGTGGCGGCGGAAGATGCGTCGCGGCACATCCAGCTGGTCGGCCTGGTCAACGACGTGTCGTTGCGCAACCTGATCCCGGGCGAACTGGCGAAAGGTTTCGGGTTCCTGCAATCCAAGCCGCGCTCGGCGCTGTCGCCGGTGCTGGTGACGCCGGACGAATTGCGCGACGCCTGGCGCGAGGACAAGCTGCACCTGCCGATGCGCACCTTCATCAACGGCCAGTGGTTCGGAGAGGCCGACGCCGGCGAGGACATGCAGTTCGATTTCGCGCAACTGATCGCGCACGCGGCGAAGACGCGGCCGCTCACCGCCGGCACGATCGTGGGTTCCGGCACGATCGCCAATCAGGACACCTCGAAAGGCGCATCGTGCCTGGCCGAACAGCGCACGGTGGAAACGCTGCGCGACGGCAAGCCGAGCACGCCGTTCCTGCGCTACGGCGACCTGATCAAGATCGAGATGCTGGATGCGGACGGCAATTCGATCTTCGGGGCGATCGAACAGCGCATCGAAGCGCCGTTGACGTGACGACGGGCGAAAGACCGGAGCCGCTCCCGGTTCTTGAAAGCCCACGCCTGCGCCTGCGCGAAATCCGCGAAGGCGATGCCGCGGCGCTGTTCGTGCTGCACGGCGATGCGCGCGTGATGCGCTACTGGAGTTCCGCGGTGTGGACGGATCCGGCGCAGGCGCAGGAACTGCTGCAGCGCCTGCACCGCGACCGCGCCGCCGGCGCGATGCCGTGGGCGATCGCGACGCGCGATGGCGATGCGCTGATCGGCACGGTCACGCTGTTCAACATCAGCGCCGTGCACCGGCGCGCGGAGATCGGCTACGCGCTGGCCTCGGCGCATTGGAGCAAGGGACTTGCCGGCGAAGCGCTGCGCGTGGTGCTGCGCCACGCGTTCGGCGCGATGCAACTGGAGCGCATCGAGGCCGACACCGATCCGCGCAACGAGCCTTCGCTGCGCATGCTGGAGCGGCTGGGGTTCCGGCGCGAAGGCGTGATGCGTCGGCGCTGGTTCGTCGCCGGCGAATGGTGCGACAGCGCGTGGCTGGGGCTGCTGCGCGGGGATTTCCGGGACGAGCCCGCGTGAGCCTCGCCGCGCACTACCTCCAGCTTCGCGACGCGCACGTCGCGGCGGTGATCGCTTCCGGCTCGCTGTTCTGCGCCCGCGGCGCGCTGGCGCTGGCGCGCTGGCGGCACGTGATGCATCCGGTGCTGCGTTACGGATCGATGGCGATCGACACCGTCCTGCTCGCCGCAGGCATCACGCTGATGTTCGTGATCCACCAGTATCCGTTCGCCGACGGCTGGCTGACCGCCAAGCTGGTCCTGCTGGTCGTCTACATCGCGTTCGGCACCTTCGCGCTGAAGCGCGCACGCACGCAAGGGCAGCGCGCGACCTGCTATCTGCTGGCGCTGGCGACCTTCGCGTACATCATCAGCGTGGCGATCGCGCACGATCCGCGCGGCATCTTCATGCTCGCGCGCTGACGCGCTTCAACCGCGCTCACTGCCGACCCTGTGGCTCCCGGGAAGGTGCCCGCTCAGGCCGAGCCCCACGCGCATGCCGTAGCCGATGCGCTCGGCATAGCCGATCACCAGCGCCGCAGATTCCGGATCGGGCAATACTTCGCGGGTGGTCTCGCGCCACAGCATCAGCCAGCGTTCGAAATGCGCGGCCTGCAGGCCGAGCGGCTGGTGCTTGGCGAGGGGATTGCCGCGGTACTTTCCGGAACGCAGCACCACGGTGGACCAGAAAGACGTCATCAGCAGCTTGTGACGGCCCCAGTCTTCCACGATGGGGTTGAATACCGGCCCCAGCATCGGATCGGCGCTGACCTTGTCGTAGAAACGGTCCACCAGCAGCGCGAGTCGCGCCTCATCGATGCCCGCGTGGTTGGGGTCGTACATGCAAGCGTTTGCGGAAATGGTCCGGAATCGAGTCTCCACCGCGCGGCTGCCTGCGACCATGACCTTGGTCAAGTCCGAAACGGAAAAACCCGAGGAGCCGCGGGTTTTCCGTTGCAAGGTCCGGAGAGGGGATCAGCGCGCGTTCGCGAATGCCTCCGCCATGTCCAGCATGCGGTTCGAGAAACCCCACTCGTTGTCGTACCAGCCCAGCACCTTGACCAGCGTCCCGCCCATCACGCGGGTCTGCGTCGCGTCGTAGGTGCACGAGGCCGGGTTGTGGTTGAAGTCCACCGACACCAGCGGCAGCGTGTTGACCGCCATCACGCCCTTCATGCGGCCATTCGCGGCTTCGTTGATCGCGGCATCGATCTCTTCCTTGCTGGTCGGCCGCTTGGCGACGAAGGTGAGGTCGGTCGCCGAGACATTGATGGTCGGCACGCGCATCGAGAAGCCGTCCAGCTTGCCGTTCAATTCCGGCAGCACCAGGCCCACCGCGACGGCGGCGCCGGTCTTGGTGGGGATCTGCGACATCGTGGCGCTGCGTGCGCGGCGCAGGTCCTTGTGGTAGACGTCGGTCAGCACCTGGTCGTTGGTGTAGGCGTGGATCGTGGTCATCAGGCCGTGCACGATGCCGATCTTCTCGTGCAGCACCTTGGCCAGCGGCGCGAGGCAGTTGGTGGTGCATGATGCGTTCGAGATGATGGTGTCGGTCGGCTTGATCCTGTCTTCGTTGACGCCGAATACGAACGTGCCGTCGACGCCTTCTCCGGGCGCCGAGATGATCACCTTCCTCGCGCCCGCGGCGAGGTGCGCCGCGGCTTTTTCGCGCCTGGTGAACAACCCGGTCGATTCGATCACGATGTCGATGCCGAGATCCTTCCACGGCAGCTTGGACGGATCGCGCTCGGCGCAGACCTTGATGTGGTCGCCGTGGATCACGAGATCGCCGCCTTCGACCTTCACCTCGCGCGGGAACCTGCCGTGCGCGGTGTCGTAGCGGGTGAGGTGCGCGTTGGTTTCGGCGTCGCCCAGGTCGTTGATCGCGACCACGCGGATGTCCTGATGGCGGCCGGATTCGTACAGCGCGCGCAGGATGTTGCGGCCGATGCGGCCGTAGCCGTTGATGGCGACCTTGATGGGCATGGCGTCCTCGTTTCTTGCGGGAAGAACGTGCCATTTTAGCGGTTTCGGCGCGCGCCTGCGTCCCGCATAATGAAGCGTCCCATGCGGCGGAGCGCGCGATGAATCCGCAGGTCACACCGTTCTTCCACGCGGCGACTTCGACCTGGTCGTACGTGGTGCGCGATGCCGGCGGCGACGCGGCGGCGATCATCGATCCCGTGCTGGATTTCGATCCCGCCAGCGGCCGCGTGTCGGCCGAAAGCGCGGGGGAATTGCTCGAATACCTGCGCGCGCACGCGCTGGAACTCCGGTGGATCCTGGAAACCCACGTGCACGCCGACCACCTCACCGCCGCGGCGTGGCTCAAGCGCCACACCGGCGCGCAGGTCGCGATCGGCGCGCGCGTGGTCGAGGTGCAGCGTACCTTCAAGGCATTGCTGGGCCTCGATGACGATTTCATCGCCGACGGTTCGCAATTCGACGCGTTGCTGGAAGACGGCGACACCATGCCATTGGGCGGATTGCAGATCGAGGCGATCGCCACGCCGGGGCACACGCCCGACGGCCTGAGTTATCGCATCAACGGCGCGGTCTTCATCGGCGACACCCTGTTTTCGCCCGCGCTGGGCAGCGCGCGCTGCGACTTCCCCGGCGGCGATGCCGCGACCTTGCATCGATCCGTGCAGCGCTTGTATGCATTGCCCGACGCGACCCGCGTCTTCCTCTGCCATGACTATCCGAAAGACGGCGAAGCGCCGTTTGCGCAGACCACCATCGCCGCGCAGAAACGCCGCAACCGGCATCTCGCCGCCGATGTGGACGAGGCGCGATTCGTCGCCATGCGCCGCGAACGCGACGCGACCCTGTCCGTGCCGAAGTTGCTGTGGCCCGCATTGCAGGTGAACATCCGCGGCGGCCGACTGCCGCCGCCGGAACGCGAAGGGCGCCGCTACCTGAAACTGCCGCTGGAGGACATCGCCTGGGATCGGGCCGGCCTGGGACCGGCGGACGCCTGAGGCGGCGGCGCCCAGGCGAACCGGGCCGCTTTGTTGCGCGCACCCTTGCGGCACCCACCGGTGCACGCCATGATCGGCGCGCCGCGCGGTCCGCGGTCATCTCTCGGGAGGGGAAAACATGGCAAGCGGAGCTGGAATCGGTGCACTGCTGGGAATGGGGTTCGGGATGTTGATCCTGGCGCTGGTGGTCGGCGTCATCGTCGGTACCCTGATCCTGATGTTCGCCACCAAGATCGTCGAGAAATTCACGCCTTCGTTCGTCAAGGCGTTGCTGATCGTGATCGTCTGCTTCGTGGTCGGGTTCTTCGTCCACTGGATCCTGCACATGGTGCTGGGACGAGGATTCCTCGGCGGCATCCTCACCCTTGCGGTCAACTTCGTGATCACCGCCGCGATCATCCAGCAGATGATGACGCTGCCCGCGGGCGGGAAGATGGCCTACGGCCGCGCCTGCCTGATCACGCTGGTGCAGTACATCATCGGCATCGTCCTGGGCATCATCTTCGGCGTGCTGTTCGGAATCGTGTTCGGCGGCGCGATGTTCGCCGCGATGCATCACTGACGCCTGACATGCGCCTTCCTGCCGGCCGCGGCCGGCAGGAAGGCCGCGCGGCGGGCCATCGGTCCGTCGCCGGCGGCATCCATCCGCACGGGAAAAGCACATGCCATACGACACGGCCTTTCTCGCGGGCCTCCTGATCGGCCTGGTGATCGGCCTGCTGGTGGGCGGCGCGATCGGCGCGTTGATCCTGCGCGTGGCCACGCGCTGGGTCGAGAAATTCACGCCGCGTTACTGGCGCGCGTTCGGCACCGTGCTGGCTTCCGCGGTCGTCGCGATGGTCGTCAATTTCATCGCAGGCATCTTCATCGGGTTGCTTGGCCGCGCCGGCGGATTGCCGCTGGCCACCATCAAGCTGATCAGCTTTCCCGTCGGCGCGGTGATCGGGTTCCTGATCTCGGCCACCATGATCCGCGCATTGATCAGGCGCCCCGATGGCAGCACGCTTCCGTTCGGCCGCGCCTGCCTGATCGCGCTGGTGCAGGCGCTGGTCGGGATCGCGATCCTTGCGGTCCTGTTCGCCTGCCTGTACGCGATCCGCCACGCACTCGGCCTGGGTCCGGCGCCGTCGGTCAGCAGGTAAGGCCGAGGCGGCGCATCAATTTGCCCGTCAGCCACGCCGGACCGATCAGCAGGTAGGCGAGGTCGGTGAAGAACGAAGGTCGCTTGCCTTCGATCACGTGGCCGACGAACTGGCCGATCCACGCCAGCACGAACAAGGCGATCGCCAGCATCAGCAGGTGTTGCGCGCCGAGCGCGCGGTACGCGCCTTCGGCGATCAGCGAGAAGACGATGAACACCACCGCCATCGCCAGCCCGAGCGGGCGCGACAGCCGGTAGTAGAACAGGAATGCGAGGAACATCGGCGGCAGCGCCCACAGCCCCGCACGGCCGATCATCGCCGGCACCGGGATGGCCCACAGTACCGCGATCACGCACCACAGGATCGCGGGAACGCACAGCCAGTGGATCGCGCGGTTGGTGGCGTTCGCGTGATCGGCGCTGTAGCTGCCGAACCAGTCGTGGATGTTGCGCATGGCTGCTCCGTGGAGCCGCGCGCGCGTGCGATGCGCCTGCACGGCGGCGGCGATGCGGTTATGGTAATCCCATGGATGCGTCGCTGCGCACGCGCAACCGCCTGCTGGTACTGCTCGCCGCGGTCGGCGGCTGCCTCGACGGGCTGAGTTACCTGCGGCTGGACCACGTGTTCACCGCCAACATGACCGGCAACACCGTGCTGCTCGCGCTCGCGCTCGGGCAGCGCGACTGGCCGCACGCGTTGCGCGCATTGCTGGCCGTGTTCGGCTACGTGCTCGGCGTCGCCGGCGGCGCGCTGCTGGTGGAATTGCAGCGCGGGGTCGGCCACTGGCCGCACTCGATCACGCGCGCGTTCGCGCTGGAGGCCGGCGTGCTGGCGGTGTTCGCGATGGTGAGCGTGTTGTTCGCACCGCCGCCGCACACGCCGTTGCGCGACGTGCTGATCATCCTGTCCGGCCTCGCCATGGGCGTGCAGAGCGCGGCGGTGCGCGGGCTGCAGGTGTCCGGCGTGGCCACCACCTTCATCACCGGCACGATCACCAGCCTGGTGGCGCGGTTGACGCACTGGGCGGCGGACATCGAGATCCGCCACGTGCATGCGAATGCGCATGGCAGCGGCCTGCTCGCCGCGGTGTGGGTCGCGTATTTCCTCGCCGCGCTGGGCTGCGGCGCGCTGGCGATGCGCTGGCCGCGCTGGGTCGCGCTGTTCCCCGTGTGCGCGCTGGTCGTGGTGGTCGCGGCGGCGGCGCGGCGGTTCGGGGAGGATTGATCGGGACGGACGATCCCGAATGCCTGCGGGGCGGTCCCGCGGACGCGCCGCGCGCTGGTGGTCGAATCCCGCATACCTTTCGCCAGGCTTGCCACGCGCCTAAGCGCTTCCAAAGCTTGCGGGGAAATACTGCGCCACGGGGAGGGAGTTGCATAGAAATCCTGGAGCGTTCCCGTGCGCCGCCTCCTTGTCCCGTTCGCATTCCTGCTTGCCTGCGCCGGTGCGGCCCCTTGCGCGCATGCCGGCGGACCGTTCGGCATCGATCATCCCGTCGCTTACGACGACAGCGGCATCTGGGCGCGCAACAACCAGAAAATCCTGATGGGCGCGACCATCGTCGGCGTGATCGGCGGCTCGATCGCGCTGGGCGATCAGGACAAGCTGGGCGACACGTTCTGGCGGTCGCTGGATTCGATGGCGGCCTCCGCGGTCGTCGCGCAGGGCGGCAAATGGATCTTCCAGCGCGAACGTCCGTCGCAAACCGACAATCCCGATGAATTCTTCAAGGGCACCCAATACCAGAGTTTCCCCAGCGGGGAGGTTTCCGCCATCGCCGGTGCGGTGACGCCGTTCGTGGTCGCCTATGGCCACGATCATCCGGCGGTGTACGCGCTGGAATTGCTGCCGCTGTACGACTCGGTCGCGCGCGTGAAGGTGCACGGACACTGGCAGTCGGACGTGCTGGTGGGTTGGGCGATCGGCACCGGCGCCGGCATCTGGGCGGAGCACCGGCAATCGCCCTTGATCCTCGGATGGTTGCCGCACGGATTCACCATCGGCGTCGTGCATCATTTCAAACCCTGAATTCCATCCGTCGCGCGAACGCGCGACCGACACGAGAACCCGCCACGTGCCCTTCACCCAGCAAATACAAGACAGGCGCCGGCGACTCGCGCAAGCCGCGATGCGATTCGTGTTCGGCGGTTCGCACGGACCCGCCGAGGCCGCGCGCTGGCTGCCGCGCGTCGGCATCCACCGGATCCTGATCTGCCGCACCGTCCACACGCTCGGCGACTCGCTGACGCTGACGCCGCTGCTGCAGGAACTCGCTGCGCTGTATCCCGGCGCGGAGATCGACATCATCAACGGCTCGCCCGTCGCCCAGAGCATCTACGGCCACTTCTTTTCCGTGCGCAGGATCTTCCAGCTCCCCGTGCGTGCGGTGCGGCATCCGGTTCGCGCGTTGCGCGCGATCCGCGACATGCGGCGCGGCCGCTACGATCTGGTCATCGACCCCGATCCGGATTCGCAAGGCGGGCGTCTGCTGGCGCTGCGGGCGAATGCCACCCATTCCCTGGGATTTTCCGGCCCGAAGAAAAGCGGCCGCTTGACGCACGAGGTCGCGGTCCCGCCCGAACCGCGGCACAAGGGCACCTTGCCGGTGTACCTGGTTCGCAGCGCCATCGGTGAAGTACCGTCGCAACGCGACTTCCCGCGGCTCGACATCCGCCTGAGCGCGGCCGAACGCCGGCAGGGCAGGCACACCCTCGACCGCCTGAATCGCTGTCGGCCCATTCCCGCCGGCAGCAAGGGCAGCATCGGCATCTACGCGTTCGCCAGCGGCAACAAGCATCTCGGCGGCAACTGGTGGAACCGTTTCCTCGACGTGTTCGAACCGGCCACCGCGGATTACTCGCTGATCGAAATCCTCCCGGCGTTCGGTCATTCTCCGCTCGGTTCGCGCTACCCGGATTTCTTTTCCAGCGACGTGCGCAAACTCGCCTCCGTGCTCGCCAACCTCAGCCTGTACGTCAGCGCCGATTGCGGCGTCATGCATCTGGCCAGCGCGGCGGGCACGCGCACGGCCGGCATCTTCACCGTCACGCCGCAGGACGAATGGGGACCCTACGGAAACGCCAATCGCGCGATCGACGCGCGCGGCCTCGACCCCGAGCAAGTCGCCGTGAACGTGCTTGCGATGCTGGAAATCCGGGCGACGGCACCGGGCAGGCAAGCGGCGTCCGGATACGCGGCGCCGCTGTTGCAGACTTCGTTCGGGGTTTGAGGACACCCTTGGGAAGCTCTGAACCAATCCATCCGGGATCTGTCAGGGCTCGCCGAGTCCGGCGCAGAGCCTGCCCCGGACTTGATCCGGGGTCCGGACTCGGCTTCTGCGGATCAAACACTTGCCGTGTTCGATCCGCGTGCGGTGCATCCCTGCGCCGCAGGAACCTCGATAAATCAGAGGTTCCCTTGCGCACGGCACCCGGATCCGCCGACAACGTCTCTTCCGCTTGCGCCATGCTTGCCGGTGCGGGCAGGCTGTCGGCATGGATCCGATGCAAGACCCCGCGGGCACACGTTCGAATCCGGTCATGAAATTGCTGCTGGTGGAAGATTCCAGGCGGTTGCGCGAAACCCTCGCGCGCGGGTTGCGCGCGGCCGGCTTCACCGTCGATGCGGCAGGCGACGGCATGGAAGCCAACGGGTTTCTCGCCGCCTTCCAGTACGACTTCGTGCTGCTGGACCTGGGCTTGCCGCGGTTGAGCGGTTTCGGGGTACTGCGCGCGCTGCCGGAAAGCGGCACACGTCCGCGCGTGCTGGTGCTTTCGGCCCGCGATCAGGTCGGCGACCGCATCGCGGCGCTCAACGCAGGTGCGGACGATTATCTGGTGAAACCCTTCGCCTTCGAGGAGATCCTCGCGCGCCTGCACGCACTGGCGCGCCGGCCGGCCGAGACGCGCGCGGACGTGCTCGAGCACGCCGGGGTGCTGCTCGACACGCGTGCGCGCAGGGTTTCCGCGAACGGCCGTCCGCTCAACCTGACCCCGCGCGAATTCGCCCTGCTGGAACTGCTGCTGCGCCATCGTGGCCGCGTGTTTCCGCGCGCATTGATCCTGGAACGCGTCGCCGGCAGCGCCAGCGAAGCCTCCGATCGCAGCATCGAGGTGCTGGTCTTCGGCCTTCGGCGCAAACTGGCCGAGGCCGGTTGCGAGGGTCTGGTCGAAAACCGGCGTGGCGCCGGTTACCTGATCGAATAGCCTTGCACGATGCGCGGCGGTTCCGGCACATGAAAATACTCTCGCTCCGATGGCGCCTGACCTCGCTGCTCGCGTGGGCGACCCTGATCGCGCTCGGCGCAGCGGCCTGGGTCGTCGACTGGCGCGCCGATTCGGAGATGAAGCAGCGTTTCGACAGCGCGTTGCTGGTGAGGGCGCAGGCGCTCGCGGCGATGGTCGAGATCGAAAACGGCAAGGCCGGAGTCGATGCGGAGCTTTTCAAGCCGGGATTCCTTTCCTCGCAAGCCAGCTGGTACGACCTTCGTTGCAACGGGACCAGCGTGGCGCGCAGCCGCGACATGCCGCCGCCCGCGGCGTCCTCCCGGGAGCCCCGCTTTGCGGATGCCCGTCTCGCCGATGGACGGATCCTGCGCGAAGTCTCGTTCCGGTTCGCGCCTCCCGGCGCCAGTGCAAGCGATGCGGCCGATGCGCGTGCCGCGGGCGACGGGTCGGGCTGCAACTTGCGCTACGCGCAGGATCGCGGACCGCTGGACGAAATCCTCGACACGCTCGACTGGATACTTCTCGGCAGCCTGTTCGGCGCCTGTGCGCTGGTGCTGCTGCTGACGCCGCTGCTGGTGCGCCGCGGATTGCAGCCGCTGTCCGCGCTCGCCGGCGCGATGGCCGACATCGGACCCAACGCACCCGGCCGCCGGTTGCCCGCCAACGACACGCGCGAACTGACACCACTGGTGGCGCGCTTCAACGACGTGCTGGCGCGCATGGATGCGGGGTTGGCGAGGGAACGCGAATTCGCCGCGGGTTTGGCGCATGAATTGCGCACGCGATTGAGCGAACTGCGCGCGCTGGTCGACGTCGAAACGCGCTACCCCAGCGGCCGCGACGCGCACGAATTGCTCGGCGACGTGGGTGCGATCGGTGCGCAGCTGGAAGCGACGGTGACCGCTTTGCTGCAATTGACGCGGATCGAATCCGGCCTTGCGCAGGTACGCCGCGAACCGGTCGCGCTGGTGCCGCTGCTGCAGCGGGCGCTTGCGCGGCACGCCGTCGCCGCCGCGGCACGCAACGTGCGGATCGAATGGGCCGCACAAACCGATGTCGCGTTGCACGTCGACCCCGCCTTGCTGGACATCGCCCTAGACAATCTGATCGGCAACGGCATCGCGTATGCGCCCGGGATGAGTACGGTCACGCTGCGTTGCCAGCCGCATGGACTGGAAGTGATCAATCCGGCGCCGTCGCTGCACAGCGGGGATCTGGCCAATTTCGGCCAGCGTTTCTGGCGCAAGGGCGAAGACGGCGGCGACGGCGGCCACGCGGGTCTGGGGCTTGCGCTTGCGGCCGCCGCGGCGCGTGCGCAGGGCATGATGCTGGGGTTCCATCTGGATGACGCAGGTTGCCTGCACGCCACGCTGAGCTGGCAAGGCGACTAGAGGCGGCAATGGCCGCGCACGCGGCATCATGAATCGGATCGATGCGATGGCGCTCGCCGCCGTGGGATGATGGGAGCGATGCGCACATGGACGCGATCATGGCCGGTCCTGGTGGCTGGCGTTTTTTCCTTGCCTGCGATTGCCGGGCCGCCGTATCTCACCGACGATCCGCAACCGACCGATGCCGGGCATTACGAAACCTATTTCTTCGTCGCGGGCGCGAGCGCGCGCGACGGCGATGCCGGTTCCGGCGGGGTCGATTTCAATTTCGGCGCGGCGGATGACCTGCAGCTGACGGCGGTGTTGCCGATCGCCTGGAACGCGCCGGCCGGCGGAAAGGCCGCGAACGGACTCGGCAACGTCGAACTTGCGGCCAAGTACCAATTCCTGCACCAGCGCGACCACGGTTTCGACGTGGCGTTTTTCCCGCGCGTGTTCCTGCCGGCGGGAAACGCGAGCGTCGGCGAACGCAACGCGTCGCTGTTGTTGCCCTTGTGGGTGCAGCACAGCTGGGATACCTGGTCGGTTTTCGGCGGCGGCGGCTGCGAGATCCACCGCGGCGGCGGTGCGCGGGATTTCTGCCAGTTCGGCTTAGCAACCACTAAGCAGGCGATGGGAAACTTGCAGATCGGCATGGAGCTTTATCATCACACGCCGGATGCCGCGGACAGCCGCTCCGGCACGGATGCGAATTTCGGCATGGTGTACGACATCGATCCCCGCTTGCATCTGATGGCATCGTTCGGAAAGGGCTTGCAGAACCGTGCCGACACCGACCGCACGATCTGGTATGCCGCGCTGCTGTGGACACTTTGAGAGGAACCCGTGATCACGACGAAAGATCCTTCGATCTCCCCTTCGCTGGACGAAGCGCTGACCAAGGTTCCGGCCGTGACCCTTGGCTTCTGGGTCATCAAGATCCTGGCGACCACGCTGGGCGAAACCGGCGGCGATTCGGTGACCATGAGCTGGCTCGGCGAGACGACGAGCCACGCGGCACCGAACGGGTACCTGATCGGTACGGCGATCTTTCTTTCCGCGCTGGTGGTGCTGGTGATCCTGCAGGTTCGCGCGCGGCGTTTTCATCCGTACCTCTACTGGGCCACCATCGTCGCCTCGACCACCGCCGGCACCACCCTGGCGGACTTTGCCGATCGTTCGCTCGGCATCGGGTATCCGGGCGGCTCGCTGTTGCTGCTCGCGTGCGTGATCCTCAGCCTTGCCGTGTGGAAGGCGTCGCAGGGATCGGTTTCCGTCCAGACCGTGCGCACGCCGGTGGTCGAAGCGTTCTACTGGACGACGATCACCTTCTCGCAGACGCTGGGTACCGCGCTGGGCGATTGGGCCGCGGATGCGGGCCTGGGTTACGGCGGCGGCGCGCTGGTGTTCGCCGCGGCGCTGGCGCTGGTGGCGGCGGCGTATTACTGGACGCGCACGTCGCGCGTCGCGTTGTTCTGGGTCGCCTTCATCCTGACGCGTCCGCTCGGCGCGACGGTCGGCGATTTCTTCGACAAGCCGGTCGCGCAGGGCGGATTGGACATCAGCCGGCCGCTGGCGTCGGCGATCATCGCGGCCGTGATCGTCGTGCTGATCTGGATCTTGCCGCAGAGGGCGGCGGAACCCGCGGGCGTGCAACGATCCTGACCGCGCCCTCGATACTGCGACGAGGGGTTTCCGATGGATGAACTTCCGGCGCCAGGCACGCGGCTCAAGCCAGCGTGATTCCGGCCAGCTTCTTCAGCGCCTCGGCGTATTTCGTCGCGGTGGCGTCGATCACCTGCTGCGGCAGCACCGGGCCGGGCGCGCGCTTGTTCCAGTCCAGGGTTTCCAGATAATCGCGCACGAATTGCTTGTCGTAGCTCGGCGGGCTGATGCCCACGCGGTATTGGTCCGACGGCCAGAAGCGCGAGGAATCCGGCGTGAGCATTTCATCCATCACGTACAGCGTGCCGTGTTCGTCGGTGCCGAACTCGAACTTGGTGTCGGCGATGAGGATCCCGCGTTGCCGCGCGTATTCCGCGGCGAAGCGGTAGATGGCGAGCGTCGCGTCGCGCACCTGTTCGGCCAGATCGGCGCCGATGGTTTGCACCACCGCATCGAAACCGATGTTTTCGTCGTGCGAACCGGACGGCGCCTTGGTCGAAGGCGTGAAGATCGGTTCGGGCAGTTGTTCGGCCTGCCGCAGACCCGCGGGCAGCTTGATGCCGCACAGGGAACCGGTGGCCTGGTAATCCTTCCAGCCCGAGCCGATCAGGTAACCGCGCGCGATCGCCTCGATCGGCACGGCTTGCAAACGCTTCGCCACCACCGCGCGTTTTTCGTACAGGTGCGGATCGACGCTGGCGGGCAGCACGTCCGCGACGGGAATGCCGGTCAGGTGATTGGGAAGCAGATGCGCGGTCCGGTCGAACCAGAAATTGGAAATCTGCGTCAACATCTCGCCCTTGCCGGGGATCGGGTCGGGCAGCACCACGTCGAACGCGGACAGGCGATCGGTGGCGACGATCAGCAATTTTCCGCCGGGCAACGCATAGACGTCGCGAACCTTGCCGCGATGCAGGAGTTCGAGACCGGGCAGGCGGGAGGCGTGCAGGACGGTGGGCATGGGCGCGATCCGGGTGGAGCGGATCATTGTAAAAGGCCATTCGTTCCGGGCGTAGCGGCCAAGGGCGAACCCGCGCCCGGATGGGTGGTGTTTTTCCCCATGGCCGCTGCGCACACGCCGTCCCGTAGGGCGCGCAAGGCACGGCTGTTACACTGCCGGGCCTTGTCTTTCCGCCCGTGACGATGCGCAACCTCCTGCTGCCGTTCCCTGCGATCGCCGTCACCGGTGCGTCCGCCTCGCCTTCGTCGTTCCCGGCTCGTCGGCGCCGGAGCATCGCGGCACCGCCGCGGGCCGGTGCGTTCGACCGCGCGTGAACATCCTGGGCAAACTCATCGGTTTCCTGATCGGCCTGGTGCTGCTGCACAGCATCCCGTTCGCGCTGGTCGGGCTGTTGATCGGACATGCCTTCGATGCCGGCGCGGTGCGCCTGTTTTCGCGCGGCGGCGATCCGCACGGATTCGTCGAGCCGCTGTTCGGCGTGCTCGGCGTGATGGCGAAAACCGACGGCCGGGTGTCGGAAGCCGAAATCCGGGTGGTCGAACGCCTGATGATGCGCCTGAACCTGGATGCGCTCTGGCGACGGCGCGCGATCGATGCATTCAACCGCGGCAAGGCGCCCGGCTATGACGCCAACCCGGCGATCGGGCAGTTGCGCGCCTGGTGCGGGATGCGCCGCAACTACGCGATGCCGTTGCTGGACATGATGGCGGACACCGCGCTGGCGGACGGTCCGCCCGGGGAAGACAAGGTGAACCTGATGCGGCGGCTCGCGTGGGCGCTGCACGTGAGCGAGTTGCAACTGATGGCGCTGCTGGCGATGAAGGGATTCACCTGGAATGCGTCCGACGCGGGAGCGCGCGCGCATTCGCAAGGCAACGGCGGCTGGCGCACGCCGCCGCGTGCAGCCCGCGGGCCCGATCCCTACACGATCCTCGGCGTTGCGCGCGACGCGGACGAACGCACCGTCAAGCGCGCCTACCGCAAGTTGATCAGCGAGTACCATCCCGACCGCCTTGCCGACGCGCCGGAAGAACTGCGGCGGCGCGCCGAGCAGCGCGCCAGCGAGATCAATCGGGCGTGGGAACACATACAATCGGAGCGTGGGTTCAGGTGACCACGGGAGCGCCGTGCGTGAGCAGAGCATCGACCATCATTTGTCCTTCCATCCTTTCGGCCGATTTTGCGCGGCTCGGCGAGGAAGTGGATGCCGTGCTCCCGGCTGGCGCCGACTGGATCCATTTCGACGTGATGGGCGAGGCGGGATTTGACGCGGGCTGCCTTGAATGGCAGCCCGCGCCGCCGAGCGCCCGGCCACGGATGGCCGGGCCGGCGCCACGCACCATGGATGGTTCCATGCAGGAACGCTGGCCGTGAGCAGACAACCAACGATCATTTGTCCTTCCATCCTTTCGGCCGATTTTGCGCGGCTCGGCGAGGAAGTGGATGCCGTGCTCGCGGCCGGCGCCGACTGGATCCATTTCGACGTAATGGACAACCATTACGTCCCCAACCTCACCATCGGCCCGCAGGTGTGCAGGGCGCTGCGCAAGTACGGCATCAAGGCGCCGATCGACGTGCACCTGATGGTGAAGCCGGTCGATCGGATCGTGCCGGATTTCGCCGAAGCCGGCGCGGACATGATCAGTTTCCACCCGGAAGCGAGCGAACACGTGGACCGCACGCTGCAACTGATCCGCGACCACGGCTGCCGCGCCGGGCTGGTGTTCAATCCGGCGACTTCGCTGGAGTGGCTGGATTACGTGCTCGACAAGCTCGACCACGTGCTGGTCATGTCGGTGAACCCGGGCTTCGGGGGCCAGTCCTTCATTCCGTCCGCGCTGGAAAAACTCGCGCGAGCGCGCAGGATCATCGACGACAGCGGACGCGCCATCCGCCTGCAGGTGGACGGCGGCGTGAAGGTGGACAACATCGGCGAGATCGCACGCGCCGGCGCGGATACCTTCGTTGCGGGTTCCGCGATCTTCGGCGAGCACGATTACGCCAAGGTGATCGCGGCGATGCGCAAGGCGGTAGCTGCGGGCGAAAAATAAGCCGTTGACCGTGAATTGGTCCGATCGTCATTCCCGCGAAACCCGGAATGACGAGGATGGTTGCGCGATTCCGACTTCCAATTTCCGACTCCCGTCAGAAATGCGGCTTCTCCGGCGCGCTGCGGTAACGCTCGACGGATTCGCTGATTTCCGCGCGCGCGGCCTGCGCATCGCCCCAGCCGGAAATCTTCACCCACTTGCCCCGTTCCAGGTCCTTGTAGTGCTCGAAGAAGTGCGCGATGCGTTCGCGCCAGTGCACGGGCATGTCGTCGATGTTGCGGATGTGCGCGTAGCCGGCGAACACCTTCTCGACCGGCACCGCCACGATCTTGGTGTCCTCGCCGGCCTCGTCGGTCATGTTCAGCGCGCCGATGGGTCGGCAGCGGATCACCGCGCCGGGGATCAGCGGCAACGGGATCATCACCAGCACATCGGCCGGATCGCCGTCGCCCGAAAGCGTGTGCGGGATGTAGCCGTAGTTGCACGGATAACGCATCGGCGTGGACAACACGCGGTCGACGAAGATCGCGCCGCTGTCCTTGTCCACTTCGTACTTCACCGGTTCCGCATCCTTCGGAATCTCGATGACGACGTTGATTTCCTCCGGTACGTCGCGTCCGGAAGAGACGAGGTCCAGGCCCATGGGAATTCCGGTGTGGTCGAGGTGCGAAAGCGCGGGCGCGCCGGGCCGGAGAGGATAAGCCAATCGCCGCGGCGGCGCGACCGTCGCCCATCGCTCCGGCGTCGATCCGTCAGTCGGCGCCGCCGTCCTTTTCGGTCTGCTCGCGGTTGGCGGCGATCGCGGGAACGCAGCCGGGGATCACCGCATCGGCGCGGAACATCCACCATTCCCGGCGGTTGGCACGGCCCACGTGGATCGCGCGGCTGCGGTCCACGCAATCGCCCATGGCCAGGTCGAGCGCGAAGATCCAGCGTCGCTGGGGCGCCTGCCTCTGCCACGCGGTCGCATCGGCGAACTGCCGGTCGAAGGACGTTTCGAATCCGAATTCCTCGACCTTGCGGTCCGCCAGCAGCAGGTTCTGTTCTTTCCAGCCGACCAGCGCGATCTCGCCGTCGCGGCCGGCGATGGCTCCGGCTTGCTGCATCACGCCGCGCGCGGAACTCGAATCGTTGAGCAGGGGATAGGCCAGGAACCCCCACGCCAGCCAGATCACCGACAAGCCGATCAGCAGCGCGACGAGCGCCTTTTCGATGCGGAACACGGCGAGCGGGACGAAGAAGCCCGCGCCGATGCACGCCAGCATCCAGCCCAGGCCGGGCGCATCGGAAGCGACGCCGTGGAACGCGAGTTCGCGCATCACCGCGGGCACGCGCAGCAGGATCGCGATGCCGGCCAGCGTGAACGCGGCGCCCGCCAGCAGGCACAGGCCGAACAGCAGCCGTTTCATCCATGTACGCGCCAGTTGCGGTTCCAGCCACGGCGCGATCAGCACGGCCGTCATCGGCAGGACCGGCATCACATACACATCGCGCTTGCCGCTGGAGAGGCTGAAGAACAGCAGGATCAGCAGGCTCCACGCCAGCAGCAGCAGCACGCGCGCGTCGCGTTTGCGCAGCGCGTCCACCACCGGCCGCGCCGCGCCGAGGTAACCGAGCGACAGCGGCAGCCACGACAGCGTCACGATCGGCAGGTAATACCAGAACGGGTGCTGGTGATTCCATGACTCCGCATAGCGCTGCGCGGTCTGGTGGAACAGCAGGTCATGCACGTAGGCCGCGTATTGCGGCGTGCCGCGCGCGTGCGCGACCAGCAGCATCGGCACGCCCCACGCCAGGATCGGCAGCAGGAAGGCGGGAATGCCGCCGAGCCAGCGCAGCGTGGAATGCGAAGTGCGCGTCACGCCGTCCCAGTTCCGCCAGCGCGCGAATGCGTACGGCAGCAACATCAGCAACGCGAGGAACCCGACGCCCTTGGTGATCACGCCGAGCCCCGCGGCGAAACAGCCGAGCCAGTACGCGCGCCAGTTCGGGCCGCGCAGGCAATGCAGCAGCAGGCCCCAGTTCGCAAGCGTGATCCATGCCGTCACCAGCGGATCGATCTGCGCGCGTTTCATCTGGTAGGCGAACTGGAACGCGAACAGCAACGCGCCGCCGGCGTAGATGCCTGCGCGCGGATTCCACAGGCGCCGCGCCAAATCCCAGGTCAACCCGATGCACAACAGGCCCGCGAGCAACGATGGCAGCAGGAAGGCGACGCGCCAGTCGCGCACGACTTCGTAGCTGCCCGCTTCCAGCCACATCAGCATCGGCGGCTTGTCGGAATACAGTTCCCGGCCGCGGTGCGGGAACAGCCAGTCGCCGGATTCGACCATCTGTTTCGCCGACAGCGTGAAACGCGGTTCGTCGGAAGGCCAGGGATCGCGTTGTCCGATGCCCGCGCCGAGCACGACCAGCGCGAGCAGCATCAGCCACCAGAAGGCGCGGCGATCCTGCGAAGACGGCAGGGAAACATTCATGCGGGGCAGTTTACGCGTTGCGCGCAGGAACTGCCGCCACTTTCCTGCTGCGACGCGCGGCGCGTGGGGACTCCGCGCCGCCGTCGTTTCACACAGCCGCTATTGCAGCTTGTCCCACAGGAAATCGTAGGCCAGCGCGTGCATGGTCGCGGCCTGCGCGTGGTCGGCGCCGGCGCCGTTGCCGCCTTCGGTGTTCTCGTAGAACCACACGTCCTTGTAGCCCATGCCTTCCATCTTCGCCGCCATCTTGCGCGCCTGCACCGGGCCGACGCGGTCGTCGCTGGTGGTGGTGTAGAACAGCACCGGCGGATACTTCGCGCCGGCCTTGACGTTCTGGTACGGCGAGAAGGTCTTGATGAAATCCCATTGCTTCGGGTCTTCCGGGTTGCCGTACTCGGCGATCCACGACGCGCCGGCCGACAGGTAGATGTAGCGTTTCATGTCGAGCAGCGGCACCTCGCAGGAGATCGCGCCGTAGAGCTGCGGATATTCGGTGAGCATGTTGCCCATCAGCAGTCCGCCGTTGCTGCCGCCTTCCGCACCGAGATGTTGCGGAGAAGTCACGCCGCGCTTGACCAGATCCTGCGCGACCGCGGCGAAATCCTGGTACGCCTTCGGTCGGTTCGCCTTCATCGCGGCCTTGTGCCATGACGGGCC
>JAFEEJ010000244.1 GCA_018241145.1 Pseudomonadota bacterium
ATGACCCTACGCCGCGAGCACGGGCACAAGCGGTTTCGGGGCTTAGGCCTTAAGCGGCCAGAGCGTAGACGTCGTCGTTGGCGTCTGGGTTTTTGCCATCGGATTAACGAGGAAGATGACGCCCTCGGCATGCTCCAAGCTGCTTCACTGCCCCCGTCGAAGCCAGGTCGCCCCCGGGGAGGATCAATGTGATTGCGCGCGGGCCTGAAATCAAGCCCCGCTGTTACGATGGCGGGCTTGCGTTCATGTGTCTCTTCAATCGTGCGGCGAAAATCGCCGCCATCTGGCCGGGGATTCCGCGGCAACTTTCGATCCTTGCGATCAGGATGATCGCGACTCCTCCCGGGCTTCGATCTCATGGGCAACATCGTCTGGCTCGCGTCGTACCCGAAATCCGGCAACACCTGGCTGCGTGCCTTTCTTGCCAACCTGATCGCCAACCGTGTGATCCCGTTGCCGCCGAACGAGATCCGCAACTACACCGATTCGGAAACGCGTCCTGATCCTTTTTCCGAGCTGGCCGGAAGGCCGAGCATCGGGCTGACGGTTGCGGAACTTGCGGCCCTGCGTTGTCGGGTGCATGCGTTGATTGCCCAGCGCGCACGGGGCACGCGCTTGCTGATGACGCACAATTTCTGTGGCAGTTTCGAGGGTCACCCGCTGTTCAATTGGCAGGTGACGGCGGGTGCGATTGTCGTGGTGCGCAATCCACTGGATGTCGCGGTGAGCATGACCCATCATTTCGGGCTCACGCCGGATGAGGCGATCGAGCGGCTGGGCGACGACCGGGTCGCGTCGGTCAACGACACGGTCGCCGTCAGCCATGTCATCGGTTCCTGGTCCACGCACGTGCGCAGCTGGGCGGACATGTCCGAACGCGCGCCCGGAAAGGTGATCGTGCTGCGCTACGAGGATCTGCTGGAGAAGCCCGCCAGATACTTCGCGAAAGCCGCGAAGCTGATCGGTCTGGACAACGACAAGGCGCGCATCGAACGCGCTGCGCGGCATGCGCGTTTCGAAACGCTTTCCGCGTTGGAGAAGCGCGATGGTTTCGTCGAGGCGGTCGACGAGAAGACCCGGTTCTTCTTCAAGGGGCGCGCCAACCAGTGGCGCGAGGCGTTGAGCCGCGGGCAAGTCGCGAGGATCGTGGACGACCATCGCGAGCAGATGGCGCGGTTCAAGTATCTGCCTGCGGGATTTTGACCGCACCCACCTCGTCATTCCGGACGCCGAGCAGCGGCGATCCGGAATCTGCTTTTCTGGTTTTGTTGAGCCAGGGCGGATTCCGGGTTCCGCGCCGCGCGCCACCCCGGGCCCGGAATGACGTCCTGGATGTATGTTCTTCCGGCGTTCGCTCAGGCCGTCCGGTTCTTCGCCCGCATCGCGCGCTGCTTTTCGCGTTGCCAGTCGCGTTCCTTCGACGCGGCGCGCTTGTCGTGCAGCTGCTTGCCGAGCGCCAGTCCGATCTCCAGCTTGACGCGATTGTTCTTCCAGTACATCGCGGTGGGAACCAGCGTCATGCCTTTGCGTTCGACGGCGCCGATCAGCTTGTCGATTTCCTCGCGGTGCAGCAGCAGTTTGCGCGTGCGGCGATCCTCCGCGACCACGTGCGTGGACGTCGACAGCAGCGGCGGGATCGAGGCGCCGAACAGGTGGATCTCGCCATCCTTCACCAGCGCATACGCCTCGCTCAGGTTGATGCGGCCTTCGCGCAGGCTTTTCACTTCCCAGCCCTGCAGCGCGATGCCCGCCTCGAAGCGTTCGTCGATGTGGTATTCGTGGCGCGCACGCTTGTTCAACGCGATGGTCGCGCTGCCTTTGCCGTCCTTGTCTTTCTTTTTCGCCATGTTCGCGGGAATCTCTTGGCAAGCTGCGCCCGGCATCCTGCGCGCCGGCGGTGCTCGGATCAGGCCCGGTACGCGGATGCACCGCCTCGGGGCCAGGGAATCCTCATGGATTGACCTATACACTCGGTTGCTGCGCTCCGGCGTCGCGCAACCTGCCTTCGCTCGCTACGCTTGTCCGGGGTTCCGGCAACCGATACGTACACAATGACACAGGTTCATCGACAAGCCCTGGTGCGCCACACGCCTGAACAGATGTTCGATCTGGTCAACGACGTGGAAGCATACCCCGGGCGTTTCGCCTGGTGCATCGGCGCACGGGTGCGCGAGCGCGGGAACGACGTGCTGGTGGCGCGGCTGGATTTGCGTTTCGCCGGGATGACGCAGCACTTCGTCACCCGCAACACCCTCGATCGGCCGCATTCCATCGCCATGCATTTCGTGGAAGGGCCGTTCACTTCATTGGCTGGCCGATGGACCTTCGACCCGCTGGGTTCGGAAGGTTGCAAGGTCTCGCTGGACCTGGATTTCGAAATCTCCAATCCGTTGACCGGGCTGGCGCTTTCCTTCGGGTTCCAGAAACTGGCCGACCGGATGGTCGATGATTTCGTCGCCGAAGCCAATCGCGCGCATGCCTGAGCGCATCCGCGCCAGCGTGGTTTGCGCGATGCCCGGCCACGCGTTCCTGCGCGAACTCGAATTGCCGCAAGGTGCGCGGGTCGAGGACGCGATCTCGGCATCCGGCGTGCGCGCCGCATGGCCGCAGTTGTCGATCGACGACGCGCATGTCGGCATCTTTTCGCGCAAGGCCTCGCTGCACACGCGGCTGCGCGACGGCGATCGCGTGGAAATCTACCGGCCGCTGAAGATCGACCCGAAGGATGCGCGCCGGAAGCGGGCAGGCAAATCCTGAACTGGAGCCACGGATCCGGCAAGGCAGGCATGCATCGCGGCCGCGCTTCCCGGTCCGCACCTCCTGCGCCCAAGGCGCGGCTCAGCCACCTCCGCCGCCGCTGTCACCGCCACCTGCGCCTTGATCGGCTTTTTTCTCCAGGTCTTCCTGTTCCTGCTTGGTGAGGTTGGACGGATACAGCGGACCGTATTTCCTGCTTTCCTGCAGCAGTTCCTGTGGCGTTTCCTTCAGGAAATCGCCATCCGTGCGCACCAGCGTGTCGTTGCTGAAATACAACGTCAACGAGCGCTCCAGGATCTTGCCGCCCCGCCTCTGCATGGTGGCCACGTAGTCCCAGCGGTTCTGGTCGAACGGACTGGTCACCGAAGGCGAGCCCATCAGCGTGAGCACCTGCTGTTTGCTCATGCCGGGTTTCAGCTGTTGCACGTTGCGCCCGTCGAGCAGGTTGCCCTGCTGGACGTCGGGCTTGTAGACGAGGCCGCAGCCGGCGAGCAGCGCGGCTGCCACGACCGTCGAAAACGGAAGGAGAATCGAATTGCGCATGCGCTTGCAGGCCCGGGTTCGCGAGACGGTGAATGATACACTAAGGCGTGACGATGCCCGGTTACGACCCGCGTCCGTTCACGGAGTTCAGTCATGGAATCGCAAGAGCTGCGCAAGGCCGGCCTGAAGGTCACCCACCCGCGGATGCGGGTGCTGGAAATCCTGGACGCCTCGCACAGCCACCTCACCGCCGAGGACATCTACAAGCGCCTGCTCGAGCACGACGAGGATATCGGCCTTGCCACGGTCTACCGCGTCCTGACCCAGTTCGAGGCGGCGGGCCTCGTCACCAAGCACAACTTCGAGGGTGGCCAGGCGGTTTACGAAATCGACCGCGGCAAGCACCACGACCACATGATCGATGTCGACACCGGCAAGGTCATCGAGTTCGTCAACGAGGAAATCGAGAAGCTGCAACGCGAGATCGCGGCCCGGCACGGCTACGACATCGCAGACCACTCGCTGGTGCTGTACGTGCGGGCCCGGAAAAAGAAGTAGCGCGGGCCGCCGCGCAGCGGCTGCTCCTCGCCGCGGGCGGCGACAGGCTTGCGCCCGTCCTTGCCGCATGCGGGGGAAGCGCGCTACGACTCTTGCGCTTTTTCGAACATGCGCCTCGCGTGCGCGCGCGCCTCGCGGTCGATTTCCACGCCGCCCAGCATGCGCGCCAGTTCCTCGCGGCGGCCTTGCGCATCGAGCGGGGTGATGTTCGTTCGCGTGGCGCCTTCCTCGCTGGATTTCGCCACATGCAGTTGCGCGTGGCCCTGCGCGGCGACCTGCGGCAGGTGGGTCACGCACAGCACCTGCCGCTGCGCGCCGAGCGCGCGCAATTTCGCGCCCACGGTTTCCGCCACCGCACCGCCGATGCCGGCGTCCACTTCGTCGAACACCATGGTGCCGGTGGCGTCCGCGCCGAGCGCGGCGACTTCGATCGCGAGGCCGATGCGCGAAAGCTCTCCGCCGGAAGCCACGCGCCGCAACGGTCGCAGCGGCATGCCGGGATTGGCGCTTACGGTGAATTCGCAACGTTCGCGGCCCTGCGGATCCGGTTCGCCGCCGGGTTGGGCTTGCAGTTCCGCAGCGAACGAACCGCCCGCCATGCCGAGTTCGCCCATCAACTGCGTGACGGCCTTGCCGAGCCTGCCCGCCGCGGCCGCGCGTGATTTCGAAAGCGCCTGTGCGGCGATTTCATAGTCGTGAAGGCATTGCGCGCGTTGCCCGGCGAGTTGCGCCAGCGCATCGCCCGCGCCTTCGAGCGCGCGCAATTCCCCGCGCAACGATTCCGCCTTCGCGTGCAGTTCCTGCACGGGCACGTGGTGCCGGCGCGAGAGGTCGTGCAGGGCAGCGAGATGCGCTTCCGCCTCGGCGTGTCGTTGCGGATCCAGATCGAGACCCTCGGCGTAGCGTGCCAGCGCGTCGCCCGCTTCGCGCGACTGGATGCCGGCGCTTTCCAGCAGGTCCTGCACGGGTTGCAACGACGGGTCGAGGGCGGCCAAGCGATCCAGTTCGACCCGCGCGCGCGCAAGGCCGCGCGCGATCGCGTGGTCGCTTTCGCCATCCAGCAGGTCGGCGAGCAGGGAGGCGCCTTCGGCGAGACGGCCGGCGTTGGCCAGCCGCCGGTGGCGTGTCTCGAGCTCGGCCAGCGCATCGGGCGCGAGCGACCAACGTTCCAGTTCGGCCAGTTCGTGCCGCAGCAGTTCGATGCGCGCTTGCGCGTCCCCGCCGCCGGAAAGCGCGCGCTCGCGCGCGGCGATCCCGCGATGCCGCTGCGCCAGTTCGCGCACACGCAGCGCCTTGTCCTGCGCCTGGTCGAACGCATCCAGCAGCGCCAGTTGCCGGGCGCGGTCCAGCAGCGCCTGATGTTCGTGCTGGCCGTGGATTTCGACCAGCGTGGCGGCCAATTCGGACAACTGGTTGAGGCTGGCCGCGCGCCCGTTGATCCAGGCACGCGAACCGCCTTCGGCGGCGATCACGCGGCGCAGGCGGCAGCCGCCGTCGGCGTCGTCCAGCGCCTGTTCCGCCAGCCATGCAAGCGCGTCGGGCGCACGTTCCAGGTCGAATTCCGCCGAAAGTTCGGCGCGTTCGCAGCCCGCGCGCACCATGCCGCTGTCGGCGCGCGCGCCGGACAGCAGCAGCAAGGCATCCACCAGCAACGACTTGCCCGCGCCGGTTTCGCCCGTCACCACGGTCAGGCCGGCGCCGAATTCGATTTCGGCGGCCTCGAGCACGGCGAAATTGCGGACGGAAAGGCGGGTGAGCATTTGAACGAATGCGGCGGGCGGGTCGGAGCCACGAAGGTTAATGGTCAAAAGCCAAAGGTCAAAGGTCAATAGGAACGCGGGATTGGCGCGATTGACTTTTGACTATCGACCTTTGACAGTTTCACCGATGCCAGCCTCAGCCACCCCGCACCTGGATTCGCGTTCCCGGCAATTGTTGCGCGCGTTGATCGCGCGTTACCTGGAAGAGGGCGAGCCGGTGGGGTCGCGCACGTTGTCGCGCGCGTCCGGGCTGGATGTCAGCCCGGCCACCATCCGCAACATCATGTCGGACCTGGAAGAGCTGGGCCTGATCGCCTCGCCGCATACATCGGCCGGCCGCGTGCCCACGGCGCAGGGGCTGCGGTTGTTCGTGGACAGCCTGCTGGAAATCCGGCCGCTGCCCAGGGATGCGATGGCGCAGATGGAACGCGGTCTGCCGCGCGGACATCCTGACCAACCCTCCACCACCCGCGACCTGCTCGGCAATGCCTCGACGCTGCTGTCGGCGATGACGCATTTCGTCGGCGTGGTCACGGTGCCGGGCGGGTCGGAAGTGCCGTTGAAGCAGATCGAATTCGTGGCCCTGGACGCCGCGCGCGTGCTGGCGATCCTGGTGTTCGCCGACGGGCAGGTGCAGAACCGGGTGCTGGTGCCGCGGCAGAAGCTGGATGCGCGCGCGCTGGAGCAGGCTTCCAATTTCCTCAATGCCCACTACGCCGGCCTGCGCCTGGACGAGATCCGCCTGCGCGTGCTGGCGGAATTGCGCGCCGCGGGTTCCGAGTTGAACCGCCGCCTGGAAGCGGCGGTGGAAGTGGCCGCGCAGACCTTCGCGCCGGAGCCGGAATCCGACATGCTGGTCAGCGGCCAGACCAACCTGATGGGCGACGACGCCTCGCACATGGACCGCCTGCGCGAATTGTTCGAGGCGTTCCAGCGCAAGCGCGACCTGCTGGCCCTGCTGGAGGGCTGCGCGCGGGCCCCGGGGGTGCGCCTGTTCATCGGCGAGGAGTCCGGTTTCGCGCCGCTGGAGGGTTTCAGCCTGGTCAGCGCGCCCTATCATGCCGGGGAACGGGTACTGGGCGCGCTCGGCGTGATCGGGCCGACGCGCATGGCCTACGACCGCGTGATCCCGGTGGTGCAGGCGACCGCGCGCATGCTTTCGGAAGCCCTCAATCCGGACCCTTGAAGCCGGCGGGATGTGGCCGCATACGTTTTTTACGATACGCTGTGGCGTTTCGCGCCGCAGGAGCAGCCGCGAGGAAGGATGAGGGAATGACCGAGACCGGGAAGGACAAGCTCGACGAGACGGGGCGCGCCGCGTCCGACAACGAAACCGGCGCGGCCGGCATGGCGCCCGAGACGCTGGCGAAGCAGTTGACCGAGGCGGAGACCACCATCGCCGGGTTGCGGGAAGCGATCCTGCGCGAGCGCGCCGAGCTCGACAACCAGCGCAAGCGCATGCAGCGCGACCTCGAGCAGACGCTGAAGTACGCCAACGAGAAGCTGTTGCGGGAACTGTTGCCGGTCTACGACGGGATGGAGCACGGCCTTGCGGCGGACACCGGCAATGCCGAGGCGTTGCGCGAGGGCATGCAACTCACCCTCAAGGCGCTGCACAAGCTGGGCGAGGCCAATGGCCTGACCGAAGTGAATCCGCTCGACGAGGCATTCAACTCCGAGACCCAGCAGGCCATGAACATCGTGCCCGGCACGAAGAAACCGCCCGGCACGGTGGTGGCGGTGATGCAGAAGGGCTATGTCCTGAACGGGCGGCTGCTGCGGCCGGCGCTGGTCAGCGTGACTGCCAACGACACGGATTGAGCTTGCAGCAACTTGAAACAATTCCCGCAACCCCCAGATTGAACGACCTGTCGGCCCGTGCGGGCCACGACCTTTGAAGAGTACGGAGCAGACCCACATGGCCAAGATCATCGGCATCGACCTCGGCACCACCAATTCCTGCGTCGCCGTGATGGAAGGCGGCAGCGCGCGCGTGATCGAGAATTCCGAAGGCGACCGCACCACGCCCTCGATCGTGGCCTTCTCGAAGGACGGCGAAGTGCTGGTCGGCGCGCCGGCCAAGCGTCAGGCCGTCACCAACCCCAAGAACACCTTCTACGCGGTGAAGCGCCTGATCGGCCGCAAGTTCACCGACGCCGAGGTCAAGAAGGACCTCGACCTCGTGCCGTACAAGATCGTCGCGCACGACAACGGCGACGCGTGGCTGGAGACTTCCGACGGCAAGAAAATGTCGCCGCAGGAAATTTCCGCGAAGGTGCTGATGAAGATGAAGAAGACCGCCGAGGATTTCCTCGGCGAGACGGTGACCGAAGCCGTGATCACCGTGCCCGCGTACTTCAATGATTCGCAGCGGCAGGCCACCAAGGACGCCGGCAAGATCGCGGGCCTCGAGGTCAAGCGCATCATCAACGAGCCGACCGCCGCGGCGCTGGCCTACGGGCTCGACAAGGGCGGCGCGGATCGCAAGATCGTGGTGTACGACCTCGGCGGCGGCACCTTCGACGTTTCCATCATCGAGATCGCCAATGTCGATGGCGAGAAGCAGTTCGAAGTGCTTGCGACCAACGGCGACACCTTCCTCGGCGGCGAGGATTTCGACAAGCGCGTGATCGACTACCTGGTCGAGGAGTTCAAGAAGGACCAGGGCATCGACCTGCGCAACGACCCGCTGGCGCTGCAACGCCTGAAGGACGCGGCCGAACGCGCCAAGATCGAGTTGTCCTCCGCGCACCAGACCGAAGTGAACCTGCCGTATGTCACGGCGGATGCCTCCGGCCCGAAACACCTCAACATCAAGCTGACCCGCGCGAAGCTCGAAGCGCTGGTCGAGGACCTGGTCAAGAAGACCATCGAACCGTGCCGCATCGCGTTGAACGACGCCGGCCTGCGCGTATCCGACATCGGCGAGGTGATCCTCGTCGGCGGACAGACCCGCATGCCCAAGGTGCAGGATGCGGTGAAGGATTTCTTCGGCAAGGAGCCGCGCAAAGACGTGAACCCGGACGAGGCCGTGGCCGTGGGCGCGGCGATCCAGGGCGGCGTGCTGGGCGGCACCGTCAAGGACGTGCTGCTGCTGGACGTGACGCCGCTGTCGCTCGGCATCGAGACGCTGGGCGGCGTGATGACCAAGCTGATCGAGAAGAACACCACGATCCCGACCAAGGCCACGCAGGTGTTCTCCACCGCCGACGACAACCAGACCGCGGTCACCGTGCACGTGCTGCAGGGCGAGCGCGAACAGGCGCGCTTCAACAAGTCGCTGGCGCGATTCGACCTGGCCGGAATCGATCCCGCGCCGCGCGGCATGCCGCAGATCGAGGTCACCTTCGACATCGATGCCAACGGCATCCTGCATGTCAACGCCAAGGACAAGAAGACCGGCAAGGAACAGCGCATCGAGATCAAGGCCGGTTCCGGTTTGTCGGACGACGAGATCAAGCGCATGGTCGCGGATGCGGAAACGCACCGCGAGGAAGACCGCAAGTTCCAGGAACTGGTGGCCACGCGCAACAAGGCCGATCAGGTGGTGCACGCCACGCGTTCGGCCATCAAGGAACACGGCGGCAAGGTCGGCGGCGACGTGATCGGCCGCGTCGAGGAAGCGCTGGCCGAGTTGGAGAAGGTGATGAAGGGCGACGACAAGGACGCGATCGAATCGCGCATCGCCAAGCTGGAGGAAGCCGGGCAGTCGCTGTACGCGGCCGCCGCGTCCGGCCAGCAGCCCGGCGCGGAAGGCGACGGTCCGCAGGCGTCCGCGCAGGGTGCGCCCAACGAGGATGTGGTCGACGCCGAGTTCACCGAGGTCAAGGACAACAAATAGGTGTGATCCGGCAGCGCGTTGCGCTGCCGGATCAACTCCCGCCGTTCGAGGCTCGCTGGAAAGCGCGAGGCTCGACGTCGGCAAGAGCCACGCCGCGTGGTGGGGCGGCATGATTTGCGAGAAACGATATGACCAAGGGGAGGCTCGAGGCATTCACCGATGGCGTGATGGCGGTGATCATCACCATCATGGTGCTCGAGCTCAAGACGCCGCACGAGGCGACCTTGGCGGCATTGCTGCAGAACTGGCCGGTCTTCGTCAGTTACGTGCTCAGCTTCGTGTTCGTCGGCATCTTCTGGGTCAACCACCACCACATGCTGCATGCCGCCGAGCACGTCAATGGCAAGGTGTTGTGGGCCAACCTGCACTTGCTGTTCTGGCTTTCGCTGTTCCCGTTCGTGACCAGCTGGCTGAATGAGGCCACGCCGGTGCCGGCGCCGTTGCCGACCGCGTTCTACGGTTTCGTGCTGATGATGGCCGGCCTGGCGTGGATCCCGGTGCAGCGCGCCTTGATCGCCGCCAATGGCGGCCACGAGGGCGAACTCGCGCAGGCGATCGGTGCCGGCTGGAAGGAGCACCTGACCCTGGCGATCGACGTCGTGGCGATCGCGCTGGCGTTCTTCGTTCCGGCCGTTTCCTGCCTGCTGTATTTCGTGGTGGCGATGATCTGGTTCGTGCCGGATCGCCGCATCGAGGCAAGGCTGCACACATGAAACGTTGCTACTACGAAGTGCTCGGCGTCGAACGCGCCGCCGGCGACGAGGAATTGAAGAAGGCCTTTCGCCGGCTGGCGATGAAAAACCATCCGGACCGCTGCCCGGATGACCCGCATGCGCAGGAGCGCTTCAAGGAAGCCAAGGAAGCCTACGAGGTGCTCGGCGATCCGCAACGCCGCGCGCAGTACGACCAGTACGGCCACGCCGCGTTCGAACACGGCATGGGCGGCCGCAACGGCGGCGGCTTCGCCGACGTGGGTGACATCTTCGGCGACATCTTTTCCGACATCTTCGGCGGCGGCCGGCGCTCGGCGCGCGGGGCGGACCTGCGCTACGTGATGGAACTGGATCTGGAAGAAGCCGTCGCCGGCATCGAAAGGCAGATCGAGATTCCCACGCTGGTCCTGTGCCATCACTGCAACGGTTCGGGTTCCGCCGATGGCAAGACCGTCGCCTGCGCGACGTGCCGCGGCATGGGCCGCGTGCGCATGCAGAACGGCATTTTCTCCATCCAGCAGGCCTGCCCGCATTGCGGCGGCGCCGGCAAGGTCATCCAGAACCCGTGCAAGCCCTGCCATGGCGAAGGCCGCCTGCAGGACGAACGTTCGCTGTCGGTGCGGATTCCCGCGGGCGTGGACAATGGCGACCGGATCCGGCTTGCCGGGCAGGGCGAAGCCGGGCCGTCGGGCTCCGCCGTCGGCGACCTGTATGTGGAAGTGCGCGTGCGCGAGCATCCGATCTTCCGCCGCGACGGCGACGACCTGCATTGCGAAGTGCCGATCCGCTTCGTGCAGGCGGCGCTCGGCGCGCAGGTCGAGGTGCCGACGCTGGGCGGTGAAACCAGCATCGGCATTCCGCCGGAAACCCAGAGCGGGCACGTGTTCCGCCTGCGCGGCCAGGGCGTGAAATCCGTGCGCAGCGGGCGCGCCGGCGACCTGTTGTGCACCGTAGTGGTGGAAACCCCGGTGCGCCTGACGCGGCAGCAACGCGAACTGCTGGAGCAGTTCGAGGCCACCTTTGCCGACGCCGAAGAAGCGAAGAAACATTCGCCGCGCAACAGCGGTTTCATGGAAGGCGTCCGGCACTTCTGGACAAGGATGACCTCGTGAGCGGACCGTTGCGGCTCGGCATCGCGGGCAGCCGTGGCCGCATGGGCCAGGCCTTGCAGCGGTTGCTGCACGACGATGCGCGCTTCGATCTCGTCGCGCGGATCGCCTCGTCGGCAGACTGGAGCGATGCGCCCGCGCTCGACGTGGTGATCGATTTCAGCATGCCGGCGGGATTCGATGCCGCGCTGGCGCATTGCCGTGCGCACCGGATCGCTTTCGTTTGCGGAACGACCGGTCTCGATGCGGATCGGCGCGATGCATTGCGGCAAGCCGCGCGCGACATCCCGATCCTGTACGCCGCGAATTTCAGCCTCGGCATCGCCGTGCTGACGCGCTTGCTGCGCGAGGCGGCGGCGATGCTGCCGGACTGGGATCTGGAAATCATCGAGGCGCACCACTCGCAGAAAGTGGATGCGCCGTCCGGCACCGCGCTGGCATTGGGTCGCGCCGCGGCAGACGCGCGCGGGCAGGATTTCGAACAGGTCGCGAGCTTCGCACGCTACGGGCACACGGCGACCCGCAGGGAAAACGCCATCGGGTTCTCCTCCCTCCGCGCGGGCGAAATCGTCGGTGAGCACACCGCCTTGCTCGCCACGTCGGATGAGCGCATCGAACTCACGCACCGCGCCGGTGCCAACACGATCTTCGCGCGCGGCGCGTTGCACGCCGCGGCATGGCTCGCCGGCCGCAAGGCCGGCGCCTATGCGCTCGATGACGTCGCGGGACCGTAGATGGCAGCCCACGCGGCGTCCTGCGTCGGCGCCGCGCGAACCATGCGCCTAGAGGTTCTTCACCCGCATCGCGAACATCGCCCAGGCGATGCCCGCGAAAATGAAGTTCAGGCCGATCGCGAAGCCGATGAACCACAGGCCGGACACCGGCCATTGCGTCCACAGCAGGCATCCCAGCACGAAGGTGACCACGCCGCTCAGCACCGCCCAACCGTATTGCGGGAACCGGTAGGCGAAGGCGGAAACGAAGCGGAAGGCGCCTGAAAAGACCAGCCAGATCGCCAGCACCAGGGTCACGGTGAGCGCCCCGATCCCGGGATGCTGGATCAGCATCCAGCCGACCACGACGTCCAGAATTCCGAGCAGCAGCAGGAACAGGATATGGCCCGCGCCGCGGGCGCCGAATGCCGCGGCGATCTGGAAAATGCCGGCGACGAGGATCGCCGCGCCGAGGAACAGGATGGAAATGATGCTGGCGGCGAAGCTGTCGTACAGCGCAAGGAGCCCGGTCAGGATCAGCAGGATTCCCAGCGCCAGATACCAGCCCCAGTGACGCTTGGCGGTTTGCGCGAGATCGGCCATGGCATGGGCGAACGCGGACATGTGAACCTCCTTTTCGCCCGTGCGGGCGTCGACGGATTCCCCCTGCGCCGTGCTCCTGTCGGGATCGCGCGATCCACGCCGTGATCCGGATGCATGTCCTGTACGCCCGTTGCGCGGGCGTGTCCAGCCTGCGGCAGGCCCGATCAGTCCATGTGCGCGGCGTTGCGATCGCGTTTCGCGCCGACCTTCTTGTCCAGCCCGCCCGCGAGCTTCTTGAACAGCCGCGAGAATCTCCCGCGCTGGGTCTTGCGCAGTTTTTCCTCTTCGCTGGTCAGCCACGCCACCTGGATCACGCGACGCTCGCCTTCGTAGGGAAGATGTCCGTGGAAGGAATTGTCCTCGCGCTTGAAGATCGCGAATTCGCCGTACAAGGGTTTCACTTCCGGCGCGGCGAGGTCGTCGATGTCGTCGACGCGGTTGAGGAAACGCAGGCAGCCGTCGCTGATGTCCGGCCACTGCCGGTTGAGATAGAGCAGGGCGGTCGCGATCTTCGATCGGCTGTCGGTGTGGATGGTGCCGTGGCGCTTGTTGAGCGAGCGGCAGATGGTCACCAGGGTGGGATAGCTTCCGAGGTTCTCGATGCCGAGCCTGGCGCCCACCGCGCTGGCGAAACCGGGCGCGGTCAGCGCCGCGACCAGTTCGTTGATGGCCGGGCCGCAGTCTTTTTCGTCCCAGGGGAAAAATCCGGCGCCGGCGTATTTCGGGAAATCGCGGTCCAGCGGATCGCGCGCCTCGTCGGGCAACTGGCCGTGCGCCAGCAGGAACGGAAAAGGCTCGTTCCGGACCATGGTGTCGGGCCGTTGCAGGCGCGCAGGATCGAGCAGTGCGGCGGGCATGTCGGGCAGGGGCAGGTGATATGGCGCGATTGTAGCCTGCCTGTCCGCACCGGCACTGAACGCGCGCGATTCTGCTATCATTCCCGCTCGCCCGATTACCCATTCCCACAAGCCCGCGTCGAGTGCGGCTTGCGGGTTAGAGCGGTTTGAAAGCGTAGCGAGCGAAGGCAGGTTGCGCGACGCCGGAGCGCAGGAAGCGGAGTGTACACGCCAGTACATGAGCATTCCGGGCACCGCCGGTGCGCAAGATGCCGAGCGCGGCAGCTTTGCAGACCGCTCGTAACTTGCCCCCGGACGATATGAAAACACCTGCCTTGCTCGCACTCGCCGATGGAACGATCTTCCGCGGCGAATCCATTGGTGCGCACGGCACGAGCGTCGGCGAGGTGGTGTTCAACACCGCGATCACGGGTTACCAGGAAATCCTGACCGACCCGTCCTACGCGCGGCAGATCGTCACGCTGACGCATCCGCACATCGGCAACACGGGCTGCAACGCGGTGGACGAGGAATCCGCAAGCGTGCAGGCGGCGGGGCTGGTGGTGCGCGACGTGCCGCGCCGGGCATCGAGTTGGCGCAGCGAAGAATCGTTGTCCGATTATCTTCGCAGGCAAGCCATCGTCGCGATCGCCGGCATCGACACGCGCAAGCTTACCCGCATCCTGCGCGACAGCGGCGCGCAGAACGGCTGCCTCGCGGCGGGTGACGACCTCTCGATCGACGACGCGCTGGCGCGCGCACGCGCATGGCCCGGCTTGAACGGCATGGATCTGGCGAAGGAAGTCGGCGTTCCGGAATCGTACGCGTGGCGCGATGGGACTTACGATCTCGACGCCCGCGCACCCAAGGCAACGCAACCACATTGCAAGGTGGTTGCATTCGACTTCGGCATCAAGTTCAACATCCTGCGTTTGCTCGCGGATCACGGCTGCGATGTCACCGTGGTGCCCGCGCAGACGCCCGCGCGCGAGGTGCTGGCGATGAAGCCCGATGGCGTGTTGCTGGGCAACGGCCCCGGCGATCCCGCCGCCTGCGATTACGCGATTGCGGCCACGCGCGAACTGCTGGATGCGCGCATCCCGCTGTTCGGCATCTGCCTCGGCCACCAGTTGATGGGCCTCGCGCTCGGCGCGAAGACGCGCAAGATGCCGTTCGGCCATCACGGCGCCAACCATCCGGTGAAGGACCTCGATACCGGCCGCGTGTTGATCACCTCGCAGAACCACGGCTTTGCGGTCGATCCCGACACGCTGCCTTCGAATGCGCGTGCCACGCATGTTTCGTTGTTCGACGGCTCGCTGCAGGGCTTCGCGTTGACGGATCGCCCGGCGTTCTGTTTCCAGGGACATCCCGAAGCAAGCCCGGGACCGCATGACGTGGCGTATTTGTTCGAGCGTTTCGCGCACCTGATGCGCAAGCAGGGAGCAGGGGGCAGGGAGCAGGGCGAATGATCAGGACTTATCGCGATCTGGACGTCTGGCAGCGCAGCATGGCTTTGGTGAAAGCCGTCTACGCGTTGGTTGGAGGGCTGCCGTCGGATGAACACTTCGGGTTGATCTCGCAAATGCAGCGTGCGTCTGTTTCAGTGCCCGCAAACATCGCTGAAGGCCATGCGCGCGACTCAACAAGAGAGTATTTGCGATTTATTTCCATTGCGCTGGGTTCACTCGCCGAGCTTGCAACGTTGGTGGAGTTGGCCAACGCCTTGCATCCTGGAGAACCGGAATCCGGGAATGCAATGCTGAGCGAGATTGATGAGCTTCGCTTGATGCTGCGAGGATTGCAGGGAAGTCTCAAGGCAAAACTCCCTGCCCCCTCATCCCTGCTCACTGCTCCCTGACCTCCATGCCCAAGCGCTCCGACATCCACACCATCCTGATCATCGGCGCCGGTCCCATCGTGATCGGCCAGGCCTGCGAGTTCGACTACTCGGGCGCGCAGGCGTGCAAGGCGCTGCGCGAGGAAGGGTATCGCGTGGTGCTGGTGAATTCGAACCCGGCCACGATCATGACCGATCCGGAAATGGCCGATCGCGTCTACATCGAACCGATCAACCGGCAGACGCTCGAGAAGATCATCGGGAAGGAAAAACCCGACGCGCTGCTGCCGACGATGGGTGGGCAGACCGCACTCAACTGCGCGCTGGACCTGGCCGACCACGGCGTGCTGGAAAAGCACGGCGTGGAATTGATCGGCGCTTCGCGCGATGCCATCCGCATGGCGGAAGATCGCCAGTTGTTTCGCGATGCGATGGATGAAATCGGTTTGGCCTCACCGAAGTCCGAAGTCGCGCGCTCGCTTGAAGAAGCACGTGCAGCGCAGAGCAAGGTCGGGTTCCCGACGATCATCCGCCCCAGTTTCACGCTCGGCGGCAGCGGCGGCGGCATCGCCTACAACGTCGAGGAATTCGAGGAGATCGTCGCGCGCGGACTGGAACTTTCACCCGTGCACGAGGTGCTGATCGAGGAATCGGTGCTGGGCTGGAAGGAATTCGAGATGGAAGTGGTCCGCGACAGCGCGGACAACTGCATCATCGTCTGTTCGATCGAGAACCTCGACCCGATGGGCGTGCATACCGGCGATTCGATCACGGTGGCGCCGGCGCAGACGCTGACCGACAAGGAATACCAGCGGCTGCGCGATGCGAGCCTCGCGGTGCTGCGCAAGATCGGCGTGGACACCGGCGGTTCCAACGTGCAGTTCGGGGTGAATCCCGAAGACGGACGCGTGGTGATCATCGAGATGAATCCGCGCGTGTCGCGCTCTTCGGCGCTGGCGTCGAAGGCGACCGGCTTTCCGATCGCCAAAGTCGCGGCGAAACTCGCGGTCGGCTACACGCTGGACGAATTGAAGAACGAAATCACCGGCGGCAAGACCCCCGCGTCGTTCGAACCCAGCATCGACTACATCGTCACCAAGATCCCGCGTTTCGCCTTCGAGAAATTCCCGGCCGCCGACGCGCGCCTGACCACGCAGATGAAATCCGTGGGCGAGGTGATGGCGATCGGCCGCACCTTCAGCGAGTCGCTGCAGAAGGCCTTGCGCGGGCTGGAAACCGGCCGTACCGGCTTCAATCGCGGCGGCATCGATTATTCGAACGACGAGGGCATGGAAGCGCTGAAGCGCGAGCTGCGCCAGCCGGGGCCGGAGCGGCTGTTCCATGTCGGCGATGCGTTCCGCGCCGGGCTGTCTCTGGAAGACGTTTTCGACCTGACCAGGATCGACCCGTGGTTCCTAGCCGCGATCGAGGACATCATCGCGGCCGAGAACGACGTGCGCATCGGCGGCATCGCCAAGCTGGACTTTGCGCGCATGCGCGAATTGAAGCGCATGGGTTTTTCCGACGCGCGCCTCGCGCAACTGCTGTCGTCCGACGAACAGGCCGTGCGCCACCTGCGCCACACGCTGGGCGTGCGACCGGTGTACAAGCGCGTGGATTCCTGCGCGGCGGAGTTCGCGACCACCACCGCATACATGTACTCGACCTATGAAGACGAGTGCGAAGCGAATCCCTCCGGCAGGAAAAAGATCATCGTGCTGGGCGGCGGCCCCAACCGCATCGGCCAGGGCATCGAATTCGACTATTGCTGCGTGCACGCGGCACTCGCGCTGCGCGAAGATGGTTTCGAAACCATCATGGTCAACTGCAACCCGGAAACGGTGTCCACCGATTACGACACTTCGGATCGCCTGTACTTCGAGCCGCTGACGCTGGAAGACGTGCTGGAAATCGTGGAAGTGGAAAAGCCGCACGGCGTGATCGTGCAATACGGCGGCCAGACGCCGCTGAAACTGGCGCGCGCGCTGGAAGCCGCGGGCGTGCCGATCATCGGCACTTCGCCCGATTCGATCGACCTTGCCGAAGACCGCGAGCGCTTCCAGCAATTGATCGATCGGTTGAAACTGAAGCAGCCGCCCAACCGCATCGCGCGCAATGCCGACGAGGCGCTGGCACTGGCCCGCGAGATCGGCTATCCGCTGGTGGTGCGGCCGAGCTACGTGCTGGGCGGGCGCGCGATGGAAGTGGTGCACGCCGATGCGGACCTGGCGCGTTACATCCGCGATGCGGTGCGCGTGTCGGAATCCTCGCCGGTGCTGCTGGATCGTTTCCTCGACCACGCGGTGGAGGTGGACGTCGACGTGATCGCCGACCGCGAAGGCGACGTGCTGATCGGCGGCATCATGGAGCACATCGAGGAAGCCGGCGTGCATTCGGGCGATTCATCGTGCTCGCTGCCGCCGTATTCGCTGTCGCGGGAAACCCAGGACGAGCTGCGGCGGCAGGTCGCGTTGCTCGCGCGCGAGTTGCGCGTGGTCGGCCTGATGAACACGCAGTTCGCGATTCAGAACAACACGACCCGGGACAGCGACGACGGACGCGACGAGGTGTTCATCCTCGAAGTGAATCCGCGCGCCTCTCGCACCGTGCCGTTCGTGTCCAAGGCCACCGGGCGGCCGCTGGCGAAGATCGCCGCTCGCTGCATGGCGGGGAAAACACTGGCCGAGCAGGGTGCCACGCGGGAATTGATCCCCGATTATTTTTCGGTGAAGGAAGCGATCTTCCCGTTCCTGAAATTCCAGAACGTCGATCCGATCCTCGGCCCCGAAATGCGCTCCACCGGCGAGGTGATGGGCGTGGGCCGCAATTTCGGCGAGGCTTTCGCGCGCGGGCACGAGGCCGCGCACATCGCCTCGCCGCGGCCGGGCAAGGCGTTCCTGTCGGTACGCGATGCCGACAAGCAGCGCCTGCTCGGCGTGGCGCACGAGCTGCTGCAACGCGGGTTTTCCCTGATCGCCACGGGCGGCACCGCGGCATTCCTGCGCGGACACGGCATCGAATGCGAGCGCATCAACAAGGTGCTGGAAGGCCGGCCGCACATCGTCGATGCGATCAAGAACGGCGAAATCTCCTATATCGTCAACACCACCGAAGGCCGCCGCGCGATCGCCGATTCGTTCTCGATCCGGCGCGAAGCGCTGCAACGGCACGTCACCTATTCGACCACCGTGGCCGGCGCGCGCGCGTTGCTGCATTCGCTGGATTACCGCGGCCGCGGCGAGGTGGTCAGCCTTCAGGAATTGCACGAGACCATAGGTGAGCGGTGAACAGTGAGCGGTGAGCGGTAAAAGTTCGGCTGTTTTACGCGTTGACCGCTGACGCATTCTTTTGACAACGATGGTTCCGACAGAATGAAACGAGCACCGATGACCAGGACCGGCGCTGACCGGCTGCGTTCCGAACTGGAACGGATGAAATCCGTGGAACGCCCGCGCATCATCGCGGCGATCGCCGAGGCGCGCGCGCACGGCGACCTGAGCGAAAACGCGGAATACCATGCCGCGCGCGAGCAGCAGAGTTTCCTCGAAGGCCGCATCAAGGAACTGGAAGGCGGGTTGTCGCACGCCGAGATCATCGATGTCTCGCGTCTGAACCCCGGGGCCAAAGTGGTATTCGGCGCGACGGTCGAACTGGAAGACGAGAACGGCGGCGAAGGCATCGTCTACCAGATCGTCGGCGACCTCGAGGCCGACATCAAGCAAGGGCGGATCGCGGTTTCCTCGCCGATCGCACGCGCCCTGATCGGCAAGAGCGAAGGGGATTCCTTCGAGTTCGACGCGCCGGGCGGCAAGCGTTGCTACGACATCGTGACGGTGAAGTACGAAGCATGAGCCCCGTCCTTCTTCCGCAGGGACAAGCAAGGGCGTGTCGGCAATCGCCCACGTCTTGAGCGGCAAATTGCGGCTTGCCACATTGCCGTGCGTTGCCGCATCCTCCCCGCATGTCCGCATCCGCCCCGCGCACGTTGAGCATCGTCCGGCGCACTTTGTCCGGCCAACCTCGCGGCTGGCCCGATCACGTGCATCCGGTATTGCAGCGCGTGTATGCGGCGCGCGGCGTTCCGGGTCCGGAAGACGCACAGACGCGCTTGTCGGGGTTGCTGCCGCCGGATTCGATCCACGGCATCCATGCCGCGGCCGAATGGCTGACCGACGCGATCGCGCGGCAGTCGCGCATCGTGATCGCCGCGGACTTCGATTGCGACGGCGCCTGCGGTGCGGCGATCGCCGTGCGCGGACTGCGTGCGCTGGGTGCGCGGCAGGTCGGTTACGTCGTGCCGCATCGGATGGTGCATGGCTACGGCCTGTCGCCGGCGCTGGTGGAAACGCTGCAACCGGCCCCCGACCTGATCGTCACCGTGGACAACGGCATCGCCTCGCACGCGGGCGTGGCGGCGGCGAAGGCGCGCGGCTGCAAGGTGATCGTCACCGATCACCATTTGCCGGGCGCGACGCTGCCGCAGGCGGATGCGATCGTGAACCCGCAACTGGGCACGGATGCGCTTCGGAAAAACCTTTGCGGCGCGGGGGTGATGTTCTATTTGTTGCTCGCACTTCGCGCAAGGCTGCGGGAACAGGGTGGTTGTTTTTGCGATCATCCTGATCGCGAAGATCAAAATGCGCGCATCCCTGAGCGCACTTTTCAACAAGAGCGCTCCGAACCCGACTTGTCGTCGTTGCTCGACCTGGTCGCGCTCGCCTCCGTCGCCGACATGGTGGCGCTGGATCGCAACAACCGCATCCTGGTCGAAGCGGGCTTGCGCCGCATCCGCGCGGGCCGCGCCTGCGCCGGCATCCATGCGCTGATCGAAATCGCCGGTTGCGATCCGCGCAGGCTCGCTGCCGAGGATTTCGGCTATGCGCTGGCGCCCCGCATCAACGCGGCCGGCCGTCTGGAAGACATGACGCTCGGCATCGAGTGCCTGTTGACGGACGATCCGGTGCGTGCGAGCGAACTCGCCGCGATCCTGCACGGCATCAACGGACAGCGGCGCGGCCTGCAGGAAGCGATGATGGCGGAAGCGGAAACGATGCTCGCGCGCATCGAAGCGAATGCCTGCGGCGTTGCCCTGTTCGATCCGGCCTGGCATCCGGGCGTGATCGGCCTGGTCGCCTCGAAGATCAAGGAGCGGCTGCACCGGCCGGTGATCGCGTTCGCCCCGGACCCGGAAGGGGAATCCGCACCAATGGAAGAGCGCGCGCCGGGAAGCGCGCTTGTGGATCGTCGCGCACGGGAAGTGCGCAAGGGCCCGGATGTCCTGCGCGGCTCGGCGCGTTCCATCGCCGGGTTCCACATCCGCGACGCGCTGGCGGACATCGATGCGCGCGAACCGGGCCTGATCCTGCGCTTTGGCGGCCATGCGATGGCGGCGGGCTTGAGTTTGCGCGCCGTCGATTACGCACGCTTTGCGCAGTGCTTCGACGCGATCGCGCGCGAACGCATCGCGCCGGAATCGCTGCAACCGCTGTTGCACAGCGATGGTGAGCTTGCGCCCGTGGATTTCGATGCGGAGCTGGCGCGGCAGCTGCGCGCGGCCGGGCCGTGGGGACAGGGGTTTCCCGCGCCACTGTTCGACAATGCATTCGAATGCACGGGCTGGCGGCGGATCGGCGCCGACCAGCGGCACCTGCGCATCCACCTGCGCGATCCGCGCGATGGCCGCGTGCACGACGCCCTCTGGTTCCATGCGGACACCGAGCCGCCCGTCGGGAGCGCGGTGAGAATTGCCTACGAATTGGCGATCGAGGAATGGCGCGGCGTCGAGAGCCTGAGCTTGCGGGTGCGCGGCCTGTGGCCGGAACCGCAGGCGTGAGCTGCGCCGTCGCGGGCGATTCTTCCGGCCGACGGCGTGGGCGGCGCAGGGGCGCGCGGGGGTCGATGTGGAAGCATCCGCACGTGCGACGGTCATCGCTTCGTTTTAACGCACCCCCGGCCAGCATGCACCGCACGGAGGAGTGGCCATGATCGAACAGATGAAGGACATGCCGGCAGGCACGCTGGGTTTCATCGCGCACGGGCAGGTGACCGCCGCCGATTACGAGAACCTGATCGTGCCGGACATCGAAGCCGCGTTCCAGTTGAATCGCCAGTTGCGGATGCTGTACGTGATCGCCGAAGATTTCACCGGCTTCGAAGCCGGGGCGATGTGGGACGATGCGCGTCTGGGCATCCGGCATTTCCTCGGTTGGGAGCGCGCCGCATTGGTGACCGACGTGACATGGTTGCGCAGTTTGGCGCACGCCATGGGCCTTCTGGTTCCCGCGGAATTCCGCCTGTTCCGGCTGGCGGAGTTCAACGAGGCGAGAAACTGGATTTGCGAAGGCCTGTAGCGCAGGGCTTCATCGCTTCCGCGCCAGCGTCAGGCCATCGCCGACCGGAAGCATGGACAGGTCGATGCGCCCGTCGCGGTGCAGCTTGTCGTTCAACGCCTGCAGGGCGCGCGTATCCTCGTCTTCGGACGGGCGCGCCACGTCGCCGCTCCACAGCACGTTGTCGATCGCGACCAGTCCGCCTGCGCGCAGCAATTGCAGGCAGCGTTCGTAGTAGGCGTCGTAGCCGGTCTTGTCCGCGTCGATGAAGGCGAAGTCGTACGTGCCCGCCTCGCCGGCCTGCAGCCGCGCGTCCAGCGTTTCGACGGCCGGCGCGAGTCGCAGGTCGATCTTGTGCGCCACGCCCGCGCGCTGCCAGTACGGCTTGCCGATCGAGGTGTATTCGTCGCTCACGTCGCAGGCGAGGATGCGTCCGTCGTCCGGCAACGCCAGCGCCACGCTGAGCGCGCTGTAGCCGGTGAACACGCCGATTTCGATGCAGCGCCGCGCGCCGATCAGTTTCACCAGCAGCGCCATCAACTGGCCCTGTTCGGGCGAAATCTGCATCCGCGCGCGCGGATGCGTGCGGGTGGCCTCGCGCAGCGCGGCCTGCTCCGGATGCTCGCGCAGGGAATGCGCCAGCAGGTAGTCGTACACCGTGTCGTCGAGGTCGATCGTGCGTCGGGACATGGGCGGTTCCGTACGGGGAAATGCGAAATGTACGCCACCTGCCGTCAATCGGCGTAACCTCGTGTTTTCCGCTCGGGAGGACTGGCCATGCCTCGGCACATCGGTTGGAAGACAGCAGCTCTCGCGTTCGCGGGAGCGCTGTGCATCGGGGGCGTTGCCCACGCGGCGGACAGCGGACCGATCGCGGCTTCCGGCGACTCCGCCGCGATGTTGAAGGAAGCGCTGGCCGGCCCGTGGCGATCGGAGGCCAACAAGGCGCGGGACAAGTACCGGCATCCGGCCGAGACCCTGGCGTTCTTCGGCATCAAGCCGGACATGACCGTGATCGAACTCGACCCGGGCGGCGGCTGGTACACGGAAATCCTGGCGCCGTTCCTGTATGCCAACGGCCATCTGGTCGAAGCGGCATCGCCGCCGCGCAAGGGCGGCCCGTCGAAATTCGAGCAGAAGTTGAAGGCCGATCCGAAGGTGTACGGCCACATCGCCAGGGTGATTCCGTTCTCGCCGCCGCAACAGGTGGACCTCGGCGCCGACGCTTCGGCCGACATGGTGCTGACCTTCCGCAACGCGCACGACTGGTTGAACGACAGTCCGCAGACGCTGGATGCGGTATTCAAGGCCGCTTACAAGGTGCTGAAACCCGGCGGCGTGCTGGGCTTCACCGACCACCGCGCCAGGCCGTTCGCGGACGCCGTGCAGAGTTCGAAAGCACTGCATCGCATCCCCGAGGACTACATGATCGAGGTCGGCCTGCGCAACGGCTTCCGGCTGGCCGGCGCATCGCAGGTCAATGCCAATCCGCAGGATCCGGAAGACATCAACATCCATCGCCTGCCGCCGGATCTTTCCGGCCCGGACGGCGAGCATGCGAAGATGCAGGCGATCGGCGAATCCGACCGCATGACGTTGAAGTTCGTCAAGCCTTGAACGCGCGGACTGTTCGCCGAATCGGAGGATGCAAGGAAGATTCCGGGTTCTGCGCTTGCGCGCAGCCCCGGAATGACGGAACAATCATGCGGATCGCCCGATCCGTCGAATCACCCAAGGAGTCGCAACATGCCTCTGAAAATCGCGGTACTGGTGGGCAGCCTGCGCAAGGAATCCATCAACAGGAAGCTCGCGCGCGCATTGGAAAAACTGGCCGAAGGCAAGCTCTCGTTCGAATACATCGGCATCGGCGACTTGCCGCTGTTCAACCAGGACCACGAGCGCGAATACCCGCCGGCCGCGCAGAAGATGAAGGAGCAGATCAGGAACGCCGACGGCGTGCTGTTCGTTACGCCGGAGTACAACCGCTCCGTTCCCGGCGTTCTGAAGAACGCGATCGATGTCGCCTCGCGGCCCTACGGCACCAATGCCTTCGCCGGCAAGCCCGGCGCGGTGATCGGCACGTCGCAGGGCGCGATCAGCACCGCGCTGGCGCAGCAGCACCTGCGCAACATCTGCGTGTTCCTCGACATCCCGATGCTGCAACAGCCCGAGGCCTTCGTCCGCTACAAGGATGGCCTGGTCGCGGACGACGGCACGGTCACCGACGAGGAGGTCCGCAAGTTCCTGCAGAACTTCGTGGACCACTACATCGCCTGGGCGGGCCGCTTCTCCGGCTGATGGCGAACGGTTTCAGTGCGGCGCCTGGTCGGAAGACGCGCCGCAGCGCTTGCCGCCGCCGAGCATCGCGAGGCCGCCCAGGATCATGAAAGCCGGCCACCATGTCTGCCACGACAGGTCGAGCAGGAAAAGGACGGCCACCGCGATGATCGCCGAGCCGACGAACAGATGGTGCACGACCGCGCCGTCGATCCTGCCGCTGCGCCGCCAGAGGTCCAGCGCGCGCGCCAGCGGCGCGATCGCGGCGATCAGGACGATCCACGCCCACCAGTTCGGGGTGTCGAGGAACGGGATTGCGATGCCGAGATTGCGCAGCAGGAACAGCACGCCGAGACCGATCACGAATGCCGCCGGGAACAGGCGCCATTCGTGGCGTTGCGGGGTCGGGTCCGGATGGTCTGCCATGGCCGTTTCCTCCAGAGGTCGCGGCCACGATAGGACCGCAGCCGGCCTGCGGCCAGTGACAAATGTCAGTCCTCGTTGCTGACGGCTGCGGCGGCGGCACGGCTTTGCTACCATCGCGCATCTTTTTTTTCATCGTGCAGCGACGCCATGCTCGAGACCAATCCGATCCACGCGCGCATCGCGGACCTGCAAGGCCGCATCGCATCGCTACGGGGGTATCTTTGACTACCCGGCCAAGCGCGAACGCCTCGAAGAAGTAAGCCGCGAACTGGAAAACCCGAACATCTGGGACGATCCGCAGCGCGCGCAGGAACTGGGTCGTGAACGCGCACGGCTGCAACAGATCGTCGAAGGGCTGGATGCGATCGGCTCCGGGCTCGGCGACGCCTCCGAACTGCTCGAGCTCGCCGCGTCCGAAAACGACGAGGCCTCGGTGCGGACGATCGCGGGCGATGTGGATGCGTTGTCCGCGCGCGTGGAGAAACTGGAATTCCGGCGCATGTTCGCGGGCGAGCAGGATGCGGCAAATGCCTTCGTCGACATCCAGGCCGGCGCCGGCGGCACCGAGGCGCAGGACTGGGCTGAAATGCTGCTGCGCATGTACCTGCGCTGGGCCGAAGGCAAGGGCTGGAAGACCGAGCTGCTGGAAGCCAGCGCCGGCGAGGTGGCCGGCATCAAGTCGGCGACCTTCCGCGTCGAAGGCGATTACGCCTACGGCTGGCTGAAGACCGAGATCGGCGTGCACCGGCTGGTGCGCAAGTCGCCGTTCGATTCCGACAACCGCCGCCACACGTCGTTCGCGTCGGTATTCGTGTCGCCGGAAGTGGACGACGACATCGACATCGAGATCAATCCGGCCGACCTGAAAACCGACGTGTATCGCTCGTCCGGCGCGGGCGGCCAGCACGTCAACAAGACCGAATCCGCGGTGCGTATCACGCATGTCCCCTCAGGCACCGTGGTCGCCTGCCAGACCGAACGTTCGCAGCACGCCAACCGCGACCGTGCCATGAAGATGCTGCGCGCCAAGCTGTACGAGCTGGAATTGCAGAAGCGCAACGCCGAGAAGGCCGCACTGGAAGCGACCAAGTCCGACGTGGGCTGGGGCAGCCAGATCCGCAACTACGTGCTCGACCAATCCCGCATCAAGGACCTGCGCACCGGCGTGGAACGCTCCGACACCCAGCGCGTGCTGGACGGCGATCTGGACGAATTCGTCGAGGCGAGTTTGAAGATGGGGCTGGAGGCGGGCGCGAGGCGTAGCGATGCAACGTGATGTGACGGATACTTCGCAATTCAGCCGGCGGCGGAGGACTCGGCAGCTTGTTGGTGCCCCCGAAGCGCCTTGCCGAACTGGTAACCCGCCCCGACGAGCATGCAAGCGAGCGCGACGGCCGCCAACCCGATCAGCATTTTCTTGAACATGATCCTTGCCTCTCTCGTGGTGTGCGTCGGTAAACGCGATCGGTCAGGCGCCAAGATAGGGAAGTCGCGACGCGGAAGATATATGCGCAAAGTCATTCCTTTCCCCGAAGCCACGACGCGGTTCGGGGTGTATCCGAAAACCCGGGTCGTCGTTACCCTGCATGTCGCGTTGATGCCCAGTGCCAACGGGTTGGTAATTACATGAGCGATCGGATGCTTGAAACCACGCCAGCAGATGGAAACAAGCTTGATGTAAATCGACTTGTCGCGGAACGTCGCGAGAAATTGCGCCTGCTTCGCGGGCAAGGCATCGCGTTTCCGAATGATTTCCGTCCGGATTCCTTCGCCGGCGATCTTCAGAAGGAAACCGAAGGCGCGGATGCCGCGGCGCTGGCCGCGCAGGCTCGGCGCGTGCGCGTGGCGGGAAGGCTGCTCGGCAAGCGCGTCATGGGCAAGGCCAGTTTCGCGCGCGTGCAGGACATGACCGGCGCGATCCAGTTGTTCCTGCAATCCGGCGCGTTGGGCGATGCCTACGATGCGTTCAAGGGCTGGGATGTGGGCGACATCGTCGGCGCCGAAGGCACGCTGATGCGCACCAAAACCGGCGAGCTATCCATCGCGGTCGATGCGATCCGGCTGCTGACCAAGTCGCTGCGCCCGCTGCCGGACAAGTGGCATGGGCTGGCCGATGTCGAGCAGCGCTATCGTCAGCGTTACGTCGACTTGATCGTGACGCCGGAGGCGCGTCGTACGTTCGAATTGCGCTCGCGCATCATCGGGTTCCTCCGCAAGTGGCTGGAAGATCCGGCGCGGCGTTTCATGGAAGTCGAAACGCCGATGATGCACGTGATCGCGGGCGGCGCCACCGCGCGGCCGTTCGTCACGCACCACAACGCGCTGGACATCGATCTTTACCTGCGCGTCGCACCGGAGCTGTTCCTGAAGCGGCTGGTGGTTGGCGGTTTCGAGCGCGTGTACGAGATCAACCGCAACTTCCGCAACGAGGGCGTGTCCACGCGGCACAACCCCGAATTCACCATGCTGGAGTTGTACCAGGCCTATGCGACGTACATCGAAGTCATGGACTTGACCGAGGCCATGATCCGCGACACCGCCAAGGCGGTGCTGGGCCGCACCGCGCTGGAGTGGGAAGGCCGGGCGATCGACCTGGGGCAGCCGTTCAAACGCTGGTCGCTGGCGGACGCGGTGCGCGAGCACAATCCGGAGATCGGCGAGCACGAATTGCGCGATGCCGCGGCATTGCGCGCGCATTGCGCGCGATTGAAGATCCCCGTCAAGAACGATTACGGCTGGGGCAAGCTGCTGCTCGAAATCTTCGAAAAAACCGTCGAGCACACGCTGGTGCAGCCGACCTTCATCACGCAGTATCCGACCGAAGTCTCGCCGCTTGCGCGCGCTTCGGATAGTGACCCCGAAGTGACGGATCGTTTCGAATTGTTCGTCGGCGGCAAGGAACTGGCGAACGGCTTTTCCGAATTGAACGATCCGGAGGACCAGGCCTCGCGCTTTGCCGCGCAGATGCAGGCCAAGGCCGGCGGCGACGAGGAAGCGATGCCGTTCGACGCCGACTACATCCGCGCGCTGGAAGTCGGCCTGCCGCCGACCGGCGGTCTGGGCGTCGGCATCGACCGGCTGGTGATGCTGCTGGCGGACGTGCCTTCGATCCGCGACGTATTGCTGTTTCCGTACATGCGGCCGGAGGCGTAGGCAATCGGTGACGACGATCCGGTTTGCCTGGCTCCTTCCCCTTCGACGGGTGGGCTTGATCTCACGCCAATCAGGATTTCCCAATGTGGTACGCCATCACCGGAATTGACGTCGAGAATTCACTGGAAGCGCGCAAGGCCGCGCGTCCGGCGCACGTCGCGCGCCTGCAGGCATTGCTGGACGAGGGCCGGTTGTTGCTGGCCGGGCCGTTCCCCGCGATCGACGCGGAAGATCCCGGGCCGGCCGGATTCGACGGCAGCCTGATCATCGCCGGGTTCACCGATCTGGAAAGCGCACGCGAATGGGCACAGGCCGATCCGTATGTCGCCGCGGGCGTGTATCGCGAAGTGAGCGTGCGGCCGTTCCGCAAGACGCTGCCATGAGCGCGGCTTCGGTCGAAGCCCTCCGTGCGAAGCTGATTGCGGCATTGGATCCGCAATCCCTCGAAGTAATCGACGAGGGCCATCTGCATATCGGTCACGCAGGCGAGGGCAGCGGGCATTTCCGCGTACGCATTGTCAGCGCCGCGTTCGTCGGCAAGAGCGCGATCGAGCGGCACCGGCTGGTCTATGCCGCGGTAGGTGATCTGATCGGTCGAGGCGTGCATGCACTCGCCATCGAAGCGCGTCCGCCGGAAGCAGCTTGACGCATGGATCAATTCCGTTATTCGACAACATGTGAGGTTGATTCGGCAAATTGCTGATTCAAATGAAATAGACAAGTTTCGATTGCGCCCCGCCGCCGTGCTTGGCACAGTGGCGCATTTGGCGCGGCCTCAGCCAACGCGCTTGCGCGATATTTGGCATCGCGCGCATTGGCTGAGGGTGAGGCAGGACGCCGAGCGGAGAACGCGCCAGGGATGGCGACTGGTCCCGGACATTCATTGCGGTTCACAACAAGCTGACCCATGCGCCTTTCGACCATCAAGCTGGCCGGTTTCAAGTCCTTCGTCGACCCGACGGTCCTGCATTTCCCCACCAACCTCACCGGCATCGTCGGCCCCAACGGCTGCGGCAAGTCCAACATCATCGACGCGATCCGCTGGGTGATGGGCGAGAGCGCGGCCAGCCGCCTGCGCGGCGAAGCGCTCACCGACGTGATCTTTTCCGGATCGAGCGGGCGCAAGCCGGTCGGACAGGCGACCGTCGAACTGGTGTTCGACAATTCCGACGGGGCAATCGGTGGCGAGTACGCCGGTTACAACGAGATCTCGGTGAAGCGCGTGGTGGGACGGGACTCGCAATCGGATTATTTCCTCAATGGCGTGCGCTGCCGCAGGCGCGACATCACCGACCTGTTCCTCGGCACCGGCCTGGGCGCGCGCAGTTATTCGATCATCGAACAGGGCATCATTTCCGACATCGTCGAATCGCACCCGGAACAACTGCGCGTGCACCTGGAAGAGGCCGCGGGGATCTCGCGCTACAAGGAACGCCGCAAGGAAACCGAAAGCCGCATCAAGGCCACGCGCGAGAACCTGGACCGCGTGCGCGACGTGCGCGAGGAAGTCGAGAAACAGCTCGACCACCTCAATCGCCAGGCGCGCGCCGCCGAGCGCTGGAAAAAGCTGAAAGAGGAGCACACCCGCCGCGAGGCCGAACTGCGCGCATTGAGTTATCGCGTGATCGCGCAGGAACTGGCGCAGCATCGCGAAGCGCTGCACGAAGCCGAGACGGACATCGAAAAGCAGCTCGCCGGGCAACGGCATGTGGAAGCCGCGATCGAAACCGGCCGCGTCCGGCATCAGGAGCATGTGGATGCATTGAACGCGGTGCAGGCCGAGGTCTATCAGGTGGGCGCGGAGCTGGCGCGGATCGAGCAACAGATCACCCACCACCGCGAACTGGGCGAACGGCTGCGGCAGGCGCGCGAGCAGGCCGAACAGGCGCGCAACGAAGTCGACGAGCACCTCGCCAATGATCGGGCGCAGCATGCGAACCTGCGCGATGCGCTGGCCGAAGGAGAGCCCGAGTCGCAACGCCTGGGCGAAGCCGAGGCACGCACCGGCGACGAGCTGCGTGCAGCTGAAGCCGCCTACGCCGCGTGGCAGGAGCGTTGGGATGCGCATGGCGGCGACACGGCGAGCACTTCGCGCGAAGCCGAGATCGAGCGCACCAACATCGAGCATCTCGACCGGCAAGGCGTGGAACTGTCGCGCCGCCGGGAGACGCTGCAGAATGAACGCGCCGGTTACGACCTCGACACGTTGCACCGGGTCGCGGAAACGTTGCAGGCCGACCACGCCAGCCAGCGCGAAAGGGTCGAGGCGCTGACCGGGCAGATGGACGCGCGCAAGGCCGATGCCGAACGCCTGCTGGGCGAGGAACGTCAGGCGCAGGCCTGGCTGGCGGAAGCGCGCGCGCAGGAACAATCGCTGCGCGGACGTCTCGCGTCATTGGAAGCCTTGCAACACGCGGCGCTGGGGCAGGACCGCGACCACGCGCGCGAATGGCTGCAACAGTTCGGCCTCGCCGGCGCATCGCGCCTGGGTTCGCAACTGCAAGTGGAACCGGGTTGGGAACGGGCGGTGGAAACCGTGCTGGCGGGTCTGCTGGAAGGCGTGCTGGTGGACGATCCGCTCGGACTGGCCGTGGACATGGCGGCGATCGAGGGCGCGGATCTCGGCCTGGTCGCGTCGCGTGCCGGTTCCACGGACAACGCCGCGGGCACGCTGGCGGCGCAGGCGCGCGGCCCCGCGGCGGCGATCGCGTTGCTGGCGCATGTGCGCACGGCGGACGATGTCGCGCAGGCGCGCGCGATGGCGGCGACACTCACGGCGCCGCAATCGGTCGTCACGCGCGAAGGCATGTGGCTGGGGCCGGGGTTCGCGCGGGTGCGACGCGCGGAGGGCGGGCAGGTCGGCATGCTGGCGCGCGCGCGCGAGTTGCAGTCGATCGGTGTGGAAGTCGCGCAGGTCACGGCGCGCCTGGAGGAACTGGCGCGCCGCGCCGAGGAAGTGCGCGCACAACGCATGGAGGCCGAACAGGCGCGCGACGACCTGCAACGCGAGCTGTACGGCACGCATCGCCGCCTGTCGGAACTCGCCGGCGAATTGCAGGGCAAGCGCGGCCGCATCGACAGCGCGCAGGCGCGCCTGCAGGCGCTGGACGAAGAGCTGGCCGAAATCGCCGGACGCGCAAACGAGAATGCCGAACGCGTGCGCGATGCGCGCGCGCGCATGGAAGCCGCGGTCTCGCGCATGAGCGAACACGAACGCGCGCGGGTGGAACTGGAAGGCGATCGCCGCCGCCTGCTGGAACAGCGCGAGGCGGTCCGCGCCGATGCGCAGGAAGCCGCCGACGCCGCGCATCGCCACGCATTGGCGCTGGAATCGCGTCGCGCGTCGCTGGCGTCGCTGGAACAATCTCTGTCGCGCCTGCAGGCGCAGCGCGTGCAACTCGATGCGCGGCTCGCCGAACTGGACCAGCAGATCGGTGCCGGCGGCGATCCGGTTGCCGCGCTGGAAAACGAGCGGCAAACCTGCCTGGACCAGCGTCTGCAGGTGGACCGTAGACTGGTCGATGCGCGCCGCAGTGTCGAGGAAGCCGACGCGGAATGGCGCCGCCTCGAACAGCAACGCCATGCGGCCGAGGAATCCCTGGTCGCGCAGCGCGAGGCGCTGGCGCAACGCCGGTTGGCCGAACAGGCGCTGGCGATGCGCGCGGAACAGCTGGCCGAAGCGATCCATGCGGCCGGCTTGCAGGTGGAGCCGTTGCTGGCCGAACTGGCGGAGGACACGCAACCGCAGGAATGGCAGCAGCGCCTCGAGGATCTGGCGGCGAAGATCGCGCGGCTGGAACCGGTGAACCTCGCGGCGATCGCGGAACACGCGGAATCGGCCCAGCGCAAGGAATACCTCGATGCGCAACTCGCCGACCTGACTTCCGCGCTGGAGACACTGGACGGCGCGATCAAGAAGATCGACAAGGAAACCCGCCAGCGCTTCAAGGACACCTTCGATCGCGTCAATGCCGGTTTCCAGTCGCTGTTCCCGCAGTTGTTCGGCGGCGGGCACGCGCATCTGGAACTGACCGGCGAGGATCTGCTCGATACCGGCGTGGCGATCATGGCGCGCCCGCCGGGCAAGCGCGTCAGCCACATCTCCCTGCTGTCCGGCGGCGAGAAGGCGATGACCGCGGTGGCGCTGGTGTTCTCGATCTTCAACCTGAATCCGGCGCCGTTCTGCCTGCTGGACGAGGTGGACGCGCCGCTGGACGAGGGCAACGTCGGCCGCTTCGGGCAACTGGTGCGCGACATGGCGGAGAAGGTGCAATTCGTGATCGTCACCCACAACAAGGCGACGATGGAATCCACCAACCAGTTGTGCGGCGTGACCATGCGCGAACCCGGCGTGTCGCGGCTGGTGCAGGTGGACCTGGAAGAGGCGGCGAAGCTGGCTGGCGCGGCGTAATTTTCGCGCGCATCCCCGAGCGCGGGAATCAGGAAGCGGCCGCCCCTGGCCGCATTTTCAACCAACAGCGCGCGTTTCCTGTTGCTTTGCTAAAGTCCGCACATGGATCAGGCGATCTCGTCCACCACCTTGCGCATCATCCTTGCGGTCGTCGGCGCGCTGGTGCTGCTGGCCATCTATTTCTTCGGCCGGCCGGGGCGCGAGCAGGGCAGGCGCGTGTTGTTCCGGCGCGGGCGGGACGAACGCGTCGAACCGGTGATCGGCGATGCGATCCATGATCCTGCCGATCCGGGCAGCATGGTGCCCGGACCGCGCCAGGGTGAACTCGACGTCGGCGTCAGCGAGGAATTGCGGCGGCTGGGCGAGACCGTCGCGGCGTCGCGGGCGCGCAATGCGGCGCCGTTGCCCGGGAAACGTCCGTCGGACGTGGCGGTGGAACGCATCGTCACCCTGTATGTGGTTTCGCGGGGCGGAGGCAGCCTTTCCGGCAGCGACATCGCCGTCGCGGCGGAGAAGGCGGGGCTGGAGTTCGGCGACATGCGGATCTTCCATCGGCCCATGGACGGAAAACCCGACGCGGGCCCGGTTTTTTCGATGGCCAACATGCTCAAGCCCGGCACTTTCGACATGAGCCGCATCGACGAATTGCAGACACCCGGGCTCAGCTTCTTCATGACCTTGCCGGGGCCGTTGTCCGCGCTGGACGCATGGGACGCCATGTTGCCGGCCGCGCAACGCATGGCCGAATTGCTGGGCGGCAACGTGCTGGACGAGGAACGCAATGCGCTCGGCCGCCAGCGGATCGCGGTATTGCGCGACGAATTGCGGTCGTGGGACCGCAGGCACGAGGGGCCGGAGATCACGATGCGCCCACGCCGCTGACAGCGCCATGGCCTACCCGAGTCCTTCCTTTCGGGAATCCCGCATCGACGTGTTGCACGAAGCGATCCGTTCGATCGCCTTCGCCGCGCTGATCACGCAGGCGGATGGCGAATTCGCGGTCAGCCACCTGCCGTTCGAATGGCAGGCCGCACCGGAAGCGCCGCAAGGCACGCTGCTCGGGCACATCGCACGCTACAACCCGCAATGGCAAGGCATCGGCGACGGCGGCGTGCCGGCGCTGGTGCTCTTCCAGGGGCCGCACGCCTACGTGTCGCCCTCGTGGTATCCGGGCAAGCGCGACGATCCGCGGCAGGTGCCGACCTGGGATTATCTCGCCGTGCACGCGCGCGGCACGCTGCGCGTGTTCCACGAGGAAGGGCGCCTGTACGATTTGCTTAAGCGGCTGGTCGAACGCAACGAATCATCGCGTCCCGACCCGTGGAAGATCACCGATGCGCCGGAAGATTACCTGCGCGAACAGATGCGCTGCATCGTCGGGCTGGAACTGCGCATCGAGAACCTGGAAGGCCGCTACAAGCTCAGCCAGAATCGTGATGACGCCGATCGGGAAGGCGCGCGCGCGGGACTGGCGTCAGGCAACGAACGCGAACGCGCGGTGGCGGAGGCCATCGCGGCCGCCCGTGGAGCGTAGCAGGGCCGTCGCGCGCGCCGGTCATTTCTCCGACTCGAGCTTTCGCACCAGCTCGACGTACTTCTGCCGCGCTTCGTCTTCCGGCATGCCGCGCAATCTCGCCCACGCCTCGTACTTGGCGGTGCCGACGAAGTCGAAGAAGCCGGGCTTCGCTCCGCTCACGTCGCCCCTCGATCCCTGCTTGTAGAGCGCGTACAGCTTCAACAGGGTGTCGTTGTCCGGACGCTGCGCAAGCAGCTGCACGTCGGATGTGGCCTGCTCGAATTCGAGGGCGAGGTCGGACATGTTCGATGCCGCCGTGGCGCTCATCCCCGCGGCGTCTTCTTCGCGGCGCGTTTGCGCGGTGCGGGCTTGCCCGCGCGCACCTCGCGCGCCAACTCGTCCAGCCGCTCGTTCAATTGCGCGATGTCGTCGCGCGTGGGCATCTGCATGCGCTGCGTTGCGCGCGCGATGCGCTCGTCGAAAGCCTGCTCGAACTTGCCGAAGGCTTCGCCGGTACGCCGTTTTGCGTCGTCGAACCACGGGCCAGCCTTGCGCTGCGCCTGTTCGAATTGCGCCTTTGCCTGCTCGAACTGCGTTTGCGCGCCGGCCCGGATCTTCTCCTGCGTCCGGGCGCCTTCCTCGACCAGTGTTTCGAACAGCGCTCCGCCGCCGTGTTGCGCCTTCGAGAACGCGCCCAGGCCCGCGAGATAAATCTGCTGCATGGAATCCATCATGCTGCGGGTGAATGCCTTGGCTTGTTCCGCGCTGCTGCGGCGGGGCTCGCCGGAACGGGTGTTTTTTTCGTCGGCCATGATCGTGTCCCTGTTTGCGTGCTCGCCCATGGGCGCGAGGATCGGAAAGCGGTGATCCGTCGCGCGTCCCCGCCGAAGCCTACTCCTATTCACCCCTTACTTCACGCCAGATCGCATGCCCGCGCGAAAGGGACGTGCCATCGTTCCGGGCCGCGCCGTTCGACCAGGGCGTGCCATCGACGCAGGAAATCCGGTCGCGGCAGGGTCAGCGCACCCATCCGCGACAAATGCGGATTCGGCACCTGTGCATCCAGCCACGGGAAGTCCCAACCGCACAACGTGCGGCACAACGCGAGCAACGCCACCTTCGATGCGTTGTCGATGCGCGAGAA
>JAFEEJ010000245.1 GCA_018241145.1 Pseudomonadota bacterium
AACAGCACATGTCATCCGGTCCTGCCTATTACGAAGGCGAGTTGTATAACGTAATACGCAATGGGCGTGGTGTTCCTGCCGTACCGCTCGTACTGGTTGGGATCGAGCCTTAGACCGCCTCTCCGACCGCCGCATACGCCCTCACCGGAAACGTCCCCATCCCCTTGACCTTCACCGGCACCGCGGAGAAGCGGAAAGCCGCGTCCGGCAATTGTTCCAGTCCGCACAGGTGTTCGACGGTCGGGATGCCGGCGCGCAGCAGGATGGAATGCACAGGCCGGCGCGGGTCCGCGGTGTCGTCGATGTTCAACGAGTCGATGCCGACCAGTCGCGCGCCGCTGTCGCGCAGGTGGAGCGCCGCGTCTTCGGTCAAGAACGGATGGCCTTCGAAATACGCATCGGTGCGCCAGTGCCGGTCCCAGCCGGTGTGCACCAGCACGGCGTTGCCGCGCACGTCGATCGATGTGAACGCGTCGCGGTCGATCGCGCGATCGTTCATCCCGGCAACACGCACCACCACGCCGTCCAGTTCGGCAACTTCATCCAGATCGAAACCGGCAACATCCTTGCCGTCGGCATAACGGTGGTACGGGCTGTCGATGTAGGTGCCGGTGTTGGCAACCATCGTGATCCTGCCGATGTGGAACTCGGTGCCTTCGGCATACAGCGCGCGCGATTGTTCACGGCTCAGGTGATCGCACACGATCGGCGCCGGCAGGCCTTTGTAGGTGATCAGGCCGTCCTCGATCGTGTGGCTGAGGTCGATGCAACGCGTGGTGCCCACGGCGGCGTTTTCTTGTGGCCACGCCGATTATGGCCGTGTTGCGGCTGTCCGACGAGCCGCCACCCGGCCTGATGGCGGACGCCGCTGGTGCGGTTACCATGGGCGCATGGACGCGGCGTCATCCGAGACGTTGACCATTCTGCGGCAACTGCTGCCCGGATTCGTGGCCGCGTGGATTCGATTCCTGCTGATTCCCAATGCGCGCCGCAACGACCTCGACCGCGTGGTCGAGGCGATGATCCTCAGTGGCGTGCTCGCGATCGCGGTCGCGGGTTTGCGCTGGCTGCTGATTTTGCCGTGCTCGCGCTGGGGGGATTGCATCGCCACGTGGAGCGCAAACAGCGAATTCGCCTGGTCGATGCTGCTGGCTGCCATCCTGGGTCTGCTGCTGGCCCAGGCGACGCGTTCGGACAGCCTGTACGCCCTGCTGCGAAAAGCCGGCCTGACGCATGAGTCCGGCCTGCGTTCCGTGCGGTACTCCGCGTTCACCACGTTGTCCTATCGCAACGTGATCCTGCATTTGAAAGACAAGCGCAGGGTGCTCGGTTATCCCAAGGAAGGCGATTACGACCCGGAAGATCCGGAGAGCGGCTGCATTTTTCTGCAGCAGGCGTATTGGCTCGATGGTTCGAACAACCGCTCGCCCGCGGGCCGATTGCTGATACCTTGGACGGAAATCCAACTCGTGCAGTTCTTCGAGGGGAGCAATGCGCATGAACCATCACGCCCCGCAGTCGACCCTTCCGACGCAGAGTCCCGTCGTTCCGGTGCTTCCGGACAACGATCAAACCAACCGGTGGATAAGGCCGGATCCACCGGCAAGCCCGGAACCGTTTGAACCGTTGCCGCCTCCGCCGCCGCCTGCGCCCAGGCAGGATGGCGATTGAACCGTGGGGCGATCGATTTGCACCGCCTTGCGGAGGCGACGTAGCCGGCTTGCACGCCCCTGCCTGCAACCACTGATCCGGAGGTAAGGAGTGATGCAGGTGCCGCTGTGGGTGTGGCTTGCGACGATGGCCGGGATCGTCGCGCTGCTGGCCTTGAGTTTTTTCACCCATATCCGCGACGCGCACGAGCCCTCGTTCAAGGAGGCCGGCGCGTGGACGACATTCTTCGTTTCCCTGTCGCTGCTGTTCGGCTGCGGGTTGACGTGGGCCATGGGCCGCGAGCGCGGCATCGAATTCTTCGCCGGGTACATCACCGAATACAGCCTGTCGGTCGACAACCTGTTCGTGTTCGTGATCATCATGTCCAGCTTCGCGGTGCCGCGCGCCTTCCAGCAGAAGGTGCTGCTGGTCGGCATCGTCATCGCGCTGATCCTGCGCACCGTCTTCATCCTGATCGGCGCGGTGGTCATCGCGAGATTCGGCTGGGTGTTCTACCTGTTCGGGCTGTTCCTGATCCTCACCGGCGTGAAACTCGCGTTCGACAAGCAGGAGGAAACCTACGAACCGAATGCCCTGGTCCGGCTCGCGGGGAAACTGCTGCCGACCACCCACGCATACGACGGCGCGCGGCTCACCACGGTCATCGACGGCAAGCGGTACATCACGCCGATGATGATGGTGATGATCGCCATCGGCATGACCGACATCCTGTTCGCGCTGGATTCGATCCCGGCGATCTACGGGCTGACGGATGCGCCGTACATCGTCTTCACGGCCAACGCGTTCGCGTTGCTGGGTTTGATCGAGTTGTATTTCCTGATCGGCGGATTGCTCAGGAAGCTGGTCTACCTGACCTTCGGGCTTGCATTGATCCTGGTTTTCATCGGCGCCAAGCTGATCCTGGAGGCGTTGCACGGCAACAGCCTGCCCTTCGTCAACGGCGGCGAACCCGTGCAGTGGGCTCCGGCCATCCCGACCTGGCTTTCGCTGCTGGTGATCGTCGGCATCCTCGCGGCCACCACCATCGCCAGCCTGATGGGGAACCGCAGCCGGTCCGCGTAGACGGTGTGCCGCATGGAAGAAGCGCGACGTCGGGCCGCTGGCGCGCACGCGCCGGTGGGCGTATCGTCGGATTTCCCCGCAAGGGGTTCATCGAGGGAAGCGGCCGCGGCTTCTCGCGCATCCGCATCCCGTGCCGCATCGAATGTGCGGTCCCGTCGTTTCCGCGGGTGCGTTGCCCGTCCACCAACAAGAAGGGGAAGACCATGACACGCGTGAGTCGCAGGATTCTTTCGCATCGTTCCCTCGTTTCGCGCGGCCGCTGGCTGGCCGCATCCACGCTGGCCTGCCTGCTGGGCGTGGGCGCGGCGTTCCAGGTTTCCGTCGCATCCGCGCGCGACGTCACGCTCGGCCAGCCGACCGCGCTCGGCAGCAAGGCGCCGCGCAACGTTCCGTCCGATTACGTCGTCACGCCCAACGGCTATTTCCATCCATCCTGCGTGGGCAGCCTCGCCGCGGGCGAATCGCTCGACGCCGGTGGCAACGTGCTGCAGGCGAACGGGCAGGTGCGCAAGATCGCGCCATGCGCGTATCCGCACTACGCACCGAACGGCACGCGGCTGCAGGGCGACCTGCTGCCGCGCGTTTCGCCGTTGACGAATGGCACCAATCCGGAGATCGACGGCTGGGTGGTGGCCGGCCAATACCTGTTGCCGCGTTCCACGCCGGCGCGCTTCCTCGCCGCGAACATGACCGTGCCGCCGGGGCCGTCCACGCAATCCGGGCAGGTGCTGTATTTCTTCCCCGGCCTCGAGGATTACGAGAACGTCGTGACGATCCTGCAGCCGGTGCTGGCGTGGAACGGTTTCAACGACAACAACTGGACGATCGCCAGCTGGAACTGCTGCAAGAACGGGCGCACCTGGCACAGCGCGCCGGTATCGGTGGCGGTGGGCGACACGATCAAGGGCACCGTCACGGGCGCGCGCTGCAGCAACGCGGTGTGCCCGCTGTGGTCGATCGTTTCCAGCGACGTGACCAGCGGCAACACGACGAAACTGGTCACCTCCGGCTATGGACAGGTGCTGGATTGGGTGTTCGGCGGCGTGCTGGAGGTTTATGGCGTATCGCAGTGCAGTGAATTCCCGAATGCCGCGAACGAGGACTTCACCAACATCTCGGCATACGGAACCTCGAAGATCACGCAGCCGTGGCAGCAGTGGCTGATCACCAACTCGCCAGCGTGCGGCTATTCGGCGGCAGGATTCCCGAATGCGGATTCGCCGAACGTCCGCCTGACCTACTGATCCGATCGTCCGGTCGAACTGTCGCCGCGGCGTCGACTGCCGCGGCGACTTCGTTTCCGATACCCTGAATCGCTTGCAGGGATGGCCCGCAATCCGCAACGACGCTGCCGTGGACGCCTTCAGTTATCTCTCCGTCCTGATCTCGATCATCCTGGGTTTGGCGATCACGCAGATCCTGCAGGGCTTTCGCGACCTGATGCAGGCGCGTTCACGGCTGCGGCTGTACTGGCCTTCGCTGCTGTGGGCGATCCTGTTGCTGGTGATCTGCGTGCAGGAATGGTGGGCGATGTTCGGCTGGCGCAATTTCCAGTCGTGGACGTTTTTCGGCTTTTCACTGATGCTGGCGCAAACGGTCGGTACCTACCTGATCGCGGCGCTGGTATTGCCCGACGCGCGCGGCGACGAACCGCTCGACCTGCGCGCATACTATTACGCCAATCATCGCTGGTTCTTCGTGCTGGGCGTGGCCACGGTTGCGCTGAGCATCGTCAAGGATGCCGTGCTGAGCGGCGCGATCACTGCCCCCTCGCTGAACTTTTTCGCCGAGCTGCTGTTCATCGCGGTCTTTGCCGTCGGCGCGATCACCTCGAACGAGCGCGTCCACAAGACGATCGCACCGGTGGCGGCAATCCTGTTCCTCGCCTACATCGCGGCGCTGTTCATGCGGCTGCATTGAAGATCGAAGGCCAGCCGCGCCTCACGCCGAGGCCATCTTGACCAGCAGGTGCTTGGCGATGCCGCCGTGCATGCGGCCGAGCTTGCGCACCAGGTGCAGCAGCACGAACAGCCCGAAGATGCCCAGCGCCCATTCGACCGGCCACGCCCACGACGGCACGTAGTACATGATGTTGTCGGTCTGCACCAGCGGCAGGTGCCAGATCATCTGCGCGAACGGGGCGGCGATCAGCGCCAGCGACACCGCCAGCCAGACGGTGACCAGCATGAAATAGAAAATGCCCAGCGGCAGCATCAGCAGCATGTACACCAGCGTCGACCATGTGCGCGGGTCGGTGAGCATCGCGCCGATCCGTTGCAGCAATGGACGCTCGCGTTCCGTGTAGGGCGGCCGCCGCGGCATGCGCACGCCCAGCATGGTTTCGACGATGCGGCCTTCGAGCAGCGACAGGCCGCGCACCGACGCCATGAACAGCAGGAAGAACGGCGCGCCGATGATCAGCACGGCAAACCCCGCGGACATCGACAGGCCCACCATCGCCCAGGTGAAATAGAAAATGCCGGTGGCCAGCGACAGCACCAGGTAGAACAACGCGCCCCAGGTGTGCGGGTCCGCGGCGACGCCGAAGAAGCGGCCCCAGGCCGTGCTGCGCGGTCGCGGCGGCGGCGGCCGCAACGCGCGCGTGACCACCTTCTCCTGGTTGCGGTAGATCTCCGCGACTTCCTCCGGCGCGCCGTAGCTGCCGCAGATCTTTTCCAGCAACTCGGCTTCGCCGGTCTGCGGATTTTCCGCCAGCTCCGAGCGCAGGTGTTCCTCGGCGTCGTAGAGCGCGTCCTGGATCATCGCCGGATCCGCGCCTTTCAGTGCGGCGCGCAACTGATCGAGGTATTCGGCGATGCTGCGGGGGGTGGCGTTTGCGTTCATGGGCAGCGGTCCTCGGTCATGATTTCAACGTCGTATCGACGAACTTGCGCGTGGCCGTCCAGGCTTCGATCCATTCGCGCAGCACCTTGCGGCCCAGCGGCGTGATGCGGTAATAGCGGCGCGGCGGCCCGTCCACGGAGGGTTCGACGTAGGTGTCCAGCAGTTCCGCGGCGCTCAGGTTGCGCAACACCGGATACAGCGCGCTCTGCTTGCCGGCCAGTACGCCGCCGGCGCTGCGTTCCTCCAGCCGCTTGGCGATCTGGTAGCCGTACAGCGGTTCGCGCGCGGCCGCCAGCACGGCCAGCAACACCAGCGACACCGTGCCGGCGGCGAGTTCCTTCTCGAATTTCTTCAGGTGCGCCTCGGTATCGCCCACGGTACATGCGCTCAGTGCATCATAGACAGGAGTGAAGTATATTATTGACTTGATAGTAGTGGAACCCGCCGGAAGTCATGCTTCCCTGCGGCACGGAAAGGCGCAGAATGGTCGCGTGCAACGCAATCGGCGCGGACCGCATCCAAGCCGAGGCGAAGGAGGAACGGACATGATCGAACTCGGATTGCTGCTTGTGGCCGCGGTGGTGGGCGTGTTCTGGCTGTGCGCCGCGCTGCTCGGCGCGCTGTTCAAGGTCACCTTCGGCGTATTCGGCGCCATGCTGGGCGCCGTGGGCGCACTGTTCGGGCTCGGCATCGCCGCGCTGGTGGTGGTGCCGATCCTGCTGCTGACGGTGTTGCCGCTGGCGTTGCCGATCCTGTTCATCGGCGGACTGGTGTGGCTGATCGTGCGTGCATCGCGCCCGCGTGCGCCGGCATCGCCCGCACCGCACTGATGCGGCCATCGCGCGGCGGCTTCGTTGCCGCCGCGCGATCGGCGCTCAACCCTGGCCGAGCTTGAATTCCACCGGCACCTGCGCCCACGCTTCGATCGCGTGGCCGTCGCGCTGCGCCGGGTGGAAGCGCCATGCCGCCAGCACGTGTTCGCGCGCCGCCTGGTCGAGCAGGCGCGATCCGCTGCCTTGCGCGACGATCACCTGTCGCGGGATGCCGTTTGCATCGACCAGTACGCGCAGCAGCACCGTACCCTCGATGCCCTGCCGCAGCGCTTCGAGCGGATAGGCGGGAGGCGAAGCATTCGCGTATTCGATGGTGGCCTCGGTCGAACCCGGCATCGCGGCCGACGGTGTCGGCGATGTCGGCGGTGCCTGGATCGTCGAAGGCCCGCTGGTGTCGATCGGAATCGGCGATGCGTGCATCGGCGACGGCGCCGCCGGACGAGATACGGGTGCAGGCGAAGCCTGCGGCGCGTGCACGACCGGCCGCAGGATCGGCAGCGGTGGTGGAGGCACCACCGGTGAATCGAAAACGCGCGCGCGGGTTTCAGGCCCTGCCGGAGGCAAGACGAGTGGCGTCAGCGGCAGCGGGTGCAAGGCGATCAGCAACGCGGTCAGGTTCAGCGCCATCGCGCAGGCCATCGCCAGGGTGCGCATGGCGTGTGGTGCGCAGTCATGATTCGGGTGGAATACGAGCGACGTCATGAGCCACCTCCCGTGCGGGAAGGAATGTGGCCGAAACGTCCCGAGACATGGACGCCTCGGTCGATGCTTACGCTACGCCCGCGCCCACGGCGCGACAAGTGCCGGGATCGCGGTCCGGCGAGCTCCGGGCACGCCGGTTCGCGCCTTGCGGGATAGCGCGTCGCCGCGCGGTTTCAGCCCGTGCCGCGACGACCGCTGATCCGGATCCAGTCTTCGCGCTGCGCGATCCGCAGCCCGGCGAAACCGCAGGTCGCGTAACGTTCGACCAGTTCGTATTCCTGGCCGGCGAGGATCCCCGACAACGCGAACGGCGCTTGGTCCTTCAGCAATCCCGCGAACACGGGCGCGAGTTCGTGCAGGGGGCCTGCAAGGATGTTGGCGACCAGCATGTCGCCGCGCATGGTTGCCGGCACGTTTTCCGGCGCATGCAACGACAGCCGTTCGGCGACGCCGTTGCGGCGCGCATTGTCCGCGGATGCAGTGAGTGCCTGCGGATCGTTGTCCACGCCGATCGCATGCGCCGCACCGAGTTTCAGCGCCGCGATCGCCAGCACGCCCGAACCGCAGCCGTAATCCACGATCGTGCTGCCCGCGGGATCGAGCGAATCCAGCCATTCCAGGCACAAGGCGGTCGTGGGATGCGTGCCGGTGCCGAAGGCGAGGCCCGGGTCCAGCCGCACCACCACCGCATCGTCGTCGGGCCGCGGCTCGATGGTCGAAGGGTAGATCCACAGGCGCCGGCCGAAGCGCATCGGCCCGAAGCGATCCATCCACGCGCGCTCCCATGCCTGTTCGGCCACTTCGTGGAACGCGATCCGCTCCGGCGGCAATTCCGGCAACGCCTCGCGCAACGCGTCCGTCAGCACGCGGCGATCGGCATCGCCCTCGAACAGCGCGTTCAGCACGAGCGCATTCCACAGCGGCGTCTCGCCCGCACCCGGCTCGAGGATCGCGCGCTCATCCGGCGTTTCCGCGTCGGCGTCCAGCAGGGTGATCGACAGCGCGCCCAGTTCCTCCAGCGCGGCTTCGGCGCGCGGCTGCTGTTCGGCCGACAGCGTGAGCGAGAGTTCGAGCAAATCCAAGCTCACTCTCCGGTCAGCGCGTGCGCGTTGCGCTCCACGATCCATTCCTGCCGCCGCCGCAACAGGCGCACGCCGCCATGCAGGTAGTGGATGCTGAAGAGCAGCGTCAGCCCGATCAGCAGCAGGTGCCAGCGCTGCGCCAGCATCGCCTGCGGGAATTCATGCACCAGCCACCAGGCGAAGGCCTGGAACGCGACCGCCGCCGGCATCATCCACGCGATGTTGAGGCGTTGGTCGTGGAGGATGTCGACCAGCAGCGCGCGCTCGGGCGGGCTGTCGAAGTCGTCCATTCGCTGCCGCACCAGCCGCAGGTCGTAACCATACAGGCCCCACACCACCGCGGCATACAGCGCATTCAGCGCGAACCAGTGTTCGGGGTCCGCTACCTGGCTGAGGGCGACCGCCTCGATCAGCGTGGCGCCGAAATAGATGAAGGTGTGGCCGAACTCCAGTGGCCAGCCGATGAACGACAGCGTGTGCACCAGCGAGCGCGACCAGAAGATCAGCACGGTCAGCAGGCCGGCGGCGATGTAGGGCCACACTTCCCATTGCAGGCCGACCAGCGGCTGCACCGCGCTCGCCGCCAGCACGCCCAACGCCAGTCCCTGGATGATGCTGATCAGGGTCAGCTCGATGCCGACCACCGTGCCGTGAAGCTCGACCCGCACGGCGCGGCGACGGTTGCGTGACTCGGATTCACCGGACATGGCGCTGCCCCGGGGTGGTATCCATGCGCCGCGCGATCAGGCCAGCGCGATGCCTTTCTCTTTCTGTTCCGCGATGCGCTTTTCCAGATAGTGGATGTTCTGCCCGCCGTGCTGGAAACCGCCGTCGGCCATGATGCGCTGCTGCAGCGGGATGTTGGTCCTGATGCCGTCGATCACCATTTCGGAAAGCGCGATGCGCATGCGCGCGATCGCGGTCTCGCGGTCGCGGCCGTGCACGATCAGCTTGCCGATCATCGAATCGTAATTGGGCGGGATGCGGTAGCCGTCGTAGATGTGCGTGTCGATGCGCACGCCCGGGCCGCCCGCGCCCTCGAAACGCTTCACGGTTCCCGGCGAAGGCATGAACGTGTCCGGATCTTCCGCGTTGATGCGGCACTCGATCGCGTGGCCCTTGATCCTGATGTCTTCCTGCCGGATCGAGAGTTTCTCGCCGCCGGCGATCAGCAATTGCTCGCGCACCAGGTCCACGCCGGTGATCAGTTCCGTCACCGGGTGTTCCACCTGGATGCGCGTGTTCATTTCGATGAAGTAGAAGCGGCCGTTCTCGAACAGGAATTCGAAGGTGCCGGCGCCGCGGTAGCCGATGCGGATGCACGCTTCCACGCACACCTTGCCGATTTCGGCGCGCTGCTGCGGCGTGATGCCGGGCGCCGGCGCTTCCTCGACCACTTTCTGGTGGCGGCGCTGCATCGAGCAATCGCGTTCGCACAGGTGCACCGCTTGTCCCAAGCCGTCGGCCAGCACCTGGATTTCCACGTGGCGCGGATTTTCCAGGAACTTCTCCATGTACACCTGCGGATTGCCGAACGCCGCGCGCGCTTCCGCGCGGGTGGTCGCGATCGCGTTGCCCAGGTGCGCCTCGGTGTGCACCACGCGCATGCCGCGTCCGCCGCCGCCGCCGGCGGCCTTGATGATCACCGGATAGCCGATCTCGCGCGCCACCGCCATGCTCTCGTTGACGTCGTCGCCCAGCGGACCGCCGGAGCCGGGTACGCAGGGCACGCCCGCCGCTTTCATGGCCCGGATCGCTTCGACCTTGTCGCCCATCAGCCGGATGACGTCGGCCGTCGGGCCGATGAAGATGAAACCCGACTGCTCCACCTGTTCGGCGAAATCGGCGTTCTCGGAAAGAAAACCGTAGCCGGGATGGATGGCGGTGGCGTCGGTGACTTCCGCCGCGGCGATGATCGCCGGGATGTTGAGGTAACTCTGCGCGGCCGGCCCCGGGCCGATGCACACAGCTTCGTCGGCCATGCCGACGTGCTTGAGGTTGCGGTCCACGGTGGAATGCACCGCGACCGTCTTGATGCCGAGCGTGTGGCAGGCGCGCAGCACGCGCAACGCGATCTCGCCGCGATTGGCGATGAGCACTTTGTCGAGCATGGCGTCAACCGATCACGAAGAGGGGTTGGTCGAATTCGACCGGCTGGCCGTTTTCGGCCACGATCGCCAGCACCGTGCCGGCGACATCGGCATCGAGCTGGTTGAACATCTTCATCGCTTCGATGATGCCGAGCGGATCGCCGGCCTTGACCTTCGATCCCACCGCCACGAACGCCGACGCGCCCGGCGTGGCCGAGGCATAGAAGGTTCCGACCATCGGCGCACGCACCACATGCCCGGCCGGCAAACCGCGCTCGTCGGCGGGGGTGGCTCCGGATTCGGATGCCGCCGGGGGTACCGCGGCCGGCGCTTGCATCATCGGCGCCGGCATGGCGCTCGGTGTCTGCATCAGGACCGTGGGGCTCACGGCGCCCTGCGCATGGCGCGAAAGACGCACCGATTCCTCGCCTTCGTTGATCTCGAGTTCCGAGAGGTTCGATTCCTCGAGCAATTCGATCAGTTTCTTGATCTTGCGCAGATCCATGATGGTCCCCGGATGGAATGAAATTGGATGTTCAATGGCTGACGGGCGCGGAAACGGGCTTGCGCAAGCGCGCGATCGCCGCTTCCAGCGCGTGGTGGTAACTGTCGGCACCGAAGCCTGCGATCACGCCCACGGCGAGATCGGAAAAATAGGAGTGGCGGCGGAACATTTCGCGTGCGTAGGGATTGGACAGGTGCACCTCGATGAACGGGATGCCCACCGCCGACAGCGCATCGCGCAACGCCACGGAGGTATGCGTGAACGCGGCCGGATTGAACAGGATGAAACCCGTGCCGTCGCTGCGCGCCTGATGGATGCGTCCGATCAGTTCATGCTCGGCATTGGACTGGAAACTGGCGAGGGAATGCCCCGCCGCCTGCGCGCGTGCCGCCAGTTGTGCGTCGATCTGGGCGAGCGTGGCGCGGCCGTACACGCCGGGCTCACGATCCCCGAGCAGGTTCAGGTTGGGGCCATGCAGGACGAGGACTTGGGCCACGGGCGGACGGTCGGCGAGCCGGCGGACGCCGACGATCCCGGAGTGTGGCGCGAATCGAAGTCGCTGTCCAGACGTTCAGATGGATATCAGCGCAGATCGCTGATGTTTGACGGAATCCTTCTGCGTGCCGCCCTTTGCGATCTGTCAAGCCAACGGGGATCGCACACCGAAGCGGGATTCTACGGGCCCAGCCAGTGTTCCAGCTCCCCGGTGTCGAATGGTCCGAGCTTGCTGCGCAGGACGCGACCGTCCACGCCGATCAGGACACTATAGGGCAACGCCCCCACGTTGTCGCCGAATTGCTGGCTGGGGTCGGGGCTGGCGTCGATGCCGATCAGCATCGAATAGTCCACGGGGGTTTGTTTCAGGTATTCGCGTACCGCCTGCGGCTGGTCCATCGCCACGCCGACGATGCGCACCTGCGGATGTTTTTTCTGCGCCGCCGACAGCTCGGGCATTTCCTTGCGGCAGGGCGCGCACCAGGTCGCCCAGAAATTCAGCAGCACGCGTTGCCCGCGCCATTGCGAGAGCCGCTGCGGCCTGCCGTCGAGATCGGGCAATACCAGATCCACGGGGATGCTGGGCCGTGACGACGGCGCGGCCTCGATGGCAGGCGCGCTGCGTGGGGTTTGCGCCGGCGCCAGCAGGTGTCGTTGCAGCCACCAGCCGCCGCAGGCGGCCGCGCTGGCCAAAACAAGGATCACCACGGTGGCGCGTTTGTCGATCATGGGCTGGCCTTGCGCAGGCGATGAAGGAAATCGGCGGGGGCCTCGAAACCGAGCAGGCGCAGGTCGCGCCGTTCCTTGCCGTTGCTGCCGAACAACAGCACGGCCGGCGGCCGGGCCAGGCCATACCGGCGCAACAGCGCACGACCGGCTGTGTCATCGGCGGTGACGTCCGCGCGCAGGAGCACGAAACCCTCCAATGCGTCGCGGACTGCCGGTTCGGCAAAAGTCTGCGTTTCCAGCGACTCGCAGCCCCCGCACTTTTCGGCATCGAAATCCAGCAGGACCGGACGATCCGCGGCTGCGGCTTCGGCGACTGCGCGTTGCACCTGTTCGATGCTGCCGACGGGCTGGAAGGCGGGTGGGCGAGGGATCGCGCGCATGCGCTGCAACGCAGCCAGCGGATTGGTTGCGCCGGACTCGCGGGTCGTGGGCAGCACGATGGCCGCGTCTGCGCCGGAAACCGTGCCCAGCGGCAGTTCCAGGATTTGCGTGGAGGGCGGGTAACAGATCTTCGGATCGATTTCGTGGCAGCCCTGGGACGTCACCGACACGCGCAAGTTCGACGGATGGGCGCCCGCGACGGCATACATGATGCTCGCATCGAGCGCGTCGCGATAAATCTCGACGTGGCCAAGATACGGATCGTGCAGCTCCTGTCCCGCGGGCAGGCGGATCGGTTCCGCTCGAATGCCCGCATCGGAAAAATCCACGTGGATGCGATCGCGATAGAGGTAATAGTGCGGCGCGATCGACCAGTGCAGGCGCAGCAGCCCGGGACGCACGATCTGTGCGCTCAGGCGGAAGGCATCGGCCGCCTTCAGCAGTGCCTGTTCGCTTGCGCTGTCGAGCGCACCGCCCGCGGCGGGCCACGCCAGCACCGCAAGCAGCAGGCCCCACAGGGCGCGATCCCGGCGGGGCTGAGAAAACAACGACAAGAAGTCCTTCGACAAGACAGGCCCCACGGAAAGCAAACGATCATTGTCGCAAGACCGGACGCATCGCCGCCAGATCACACCTGCCCGGCAAGCCATTCCAGATACGCCGGAAGGCCCCCGGCCACGTCCAGCGCGATCACTTCCGGGATTTCATGGGGATGCAGCGCGACCAGGCGTGTCTGCAGCGCATCGAGGTTTCGACGGGTGGTCTTGATCAGCAGCAGCGTCTCGCTGTCCTCGTGGAGCTCCCCGCGCCAGCGGTACACGGAAACCGCGCCACCCACCCGGTTGACGCAGGCGGCCAGTCGTTCCTCGACCAGGGTGCGCGCGATCCGCGCCGCCGTGGCGCCGTCCGGGCAGGTGGAAAGCAGCAGCATGGCGTCGGTCATGACACGAGACTCCCCGCGTGTGGGACGGATCTTTTCGCAGGACGCAGCCTTGAATCGCGGACCGGCCGCCCCTAGATGATCCGGCGCGCGGGCAAGTATGGCTTGCCCGGGTTGTCTTTTCGCCTACAATTGGCACTCTTTGCATTCGAGTGCTAACAGTCCTGACCGGGCTGTTCCTCCCACCACCCACTGCAAGCTGGAGTCGTATATGAAGCTTCGTCCGTTGCACGACCGCGTGATCATCAAGCGCCTGGAGGCGGAAACCAAATCCGCCGGCGGCATCGTCATCCCCGACACCGCGACCGAAAAGCCGATCAAGGGCGAGGTCGTGGCCGTGGGCACCGGCAAGATCCTCGAAGACGGCAAGGTCCGTCCTCTGGCGGTCAAGGCCGGCGACAAGGTGCTGTTCGGCAAGTACTCCGGCACCGAGGTCAAGGTCGATGGCGAGGAACTGCTCGTCATGCGCGAAGACGATCTGATCGCCGTGCTCGAAGGCTGAGAGGGAGCAGGGCAGAGGGAGCAGGGAGCAGGAAACTGCTCGCTTCCCCGGATGCCGCTCTCGACTGAGCCGAAACCCCACTGAATTCGCAATGAGCGTCCGGGCCGGTTTTTCCCCTGCTCCCCGCTCCCTGCTCCCTGATTTGAGGAACCATCCCATGGCAGCCAAAGAAATCCGTTTCTCCGAAGACGCGCGCGCGCGCATGTTGCGCGGCGTCAACACCCTGGCCAATGCGGTCAAGGCCACGCTCGGCCCGAAGGGCCGCAACGTCGTGCTCGAAAAGAGCTTCGGCGCCCCGACCATCACCAAGGACGGCGTGTCCGTGGCGAAGGAAGTGGAACTCGCCGACAAGTTCGAGAACATGGGCGCGCAGATGGTGAAGGAAGTGGCAAGCAAGACTTCCGACGTGGCCGGTGACGGCACCACCACCGCGACCGTGCTGGCGCAGGCGATGATCCGCGAGGGCATGAAGGCGGTCGCCGCCGGCATGAACCCGATGGACCTGAAGCGCGGCATCGACA
>JAFEEJ010000246.1 GCA_018241145.1 Pseudomonadota bacterium
GTGAGGTTTTCGATCGGCATGGCGCGTCAGCCCGAATACAGCGTGCCGGTGTTGACGATGGGCTGCGTGCCGCGTTCGCCGCACAGCACCACCAGCAGGTTGGACACCATCGCGGCGCGGCGTTCCTCGTCCAGCTCGACGATGTGTTGCTGGCTCAACTGTTCCAGCGCCATCTGCACCATGCTGACCGCGCCCTCCACGATCTTGGTGCGCGCCGCGATGATCGCGCCGGCCTGCTGGCGTTGCAGCATCGCCTGCGCGATTTCCTGCGCGTAGGCGAGGTGGCTGATGCGCGCCTCGATCACCTTGACGCCGGCCTTGCCGAGGCGTTCCTGGATCTCGTCGCGCAGGTGCGTGGTGATTTCGTCGCCGTGGCTGCGCAAGCTGGGCTTGGTGTCGTCGTGCGAATCGTAGGGATAGCTCTGTGCCATCTGCCGCAGAGCGGCCTCGCTCTGGATGTGCACGTAGTTTTCGTAGTCGTCCACCTGGAACACCGCCTCGGCGGTATCCACCACCTGCCACACGATCACCGCGGCGATCTCGATCGGGTTGCCGTCGGAATCGTTGACCTTGAGCTTGGACGATTCGAAGTTGCGCACGCGCAGGGAAACCGGACGCTTGGCGTAGAACGGATTGGTCCAGCGCAGGCCGGCGTCGCGTGCGGTACCGGCGTAGCGGCCGAACAACTGCATCACCACGCCCTGGTTGGGCTGCACCTGGAAGAAGCCCTTGGCCAGGAACACCAGGATCACGAAACACAGCACCGCGATCACGAGGTACAGAGGGCTCTGCGACAGGCCGCCGTGCAGGAACAACAGGCCGCAACCGACGAACAGCAGCAGCATCACGATCGCGGTCGGTATCCCGGCGATCGAGAAGGTCTTGGTTTCGTTCATGGCACGCTCCGGAGGGATTCCGGAGGAAGATATCAAATAGATATCAAATTGACAAGAGCGATGCGACAACGATCAACACTGGCGTAAAACTCAACTTGGCGAATCAATGGGTTGCACCGGATATTTCCATCGGTTTGCGCAGTGGTTCCTGCGCGGAGACCGCTTGCCAGAAACCGTGCGCGCGACGGAATACATCGGTGAACGCGACCTTCCCCGTCCAGCCTTGCGCTTGGGCATGCACCGTGTGGATGCCGGTGGCGATGGCGAGCTCCGGGATGTCCGGTGCGGCCATGTTCGGGGAGTGCCGGCAAAGTTCCCCGGAGCCCCGCGCGTCAATCCTCGACTTGCGCGGAACCGGGCGACGTCCAGCCTTGCGGACCGAGCACTTCCAGCGCGGCGAATTTCGACTTGTAGCCCATCTTCGGATGGTTCGCGATCCAGTAGCCGAGGTACAGGTGCGACAGGCCGCGTGCGCGCGTCAATTCGATCTGGGAAAGGATCGCGTAGGTGCCCAGGCTGCGGACGGCATGGGTCGGATCGTAGAACGTGTAAACCGCGGATACCCCGGTGCTGCAGATGTCGGTGACGGCCAGCGCCAGCAACTGGTCGCGCAGGCGGAATTCCACGAATACCGTCGGGCTCCACGGCGCGGCCAGGAAGTGGGTGAAATCCTCGCCGCTGGCTTCGTCCATGCCCCCGCCCGGGTGGCGTGCGCGCAGATAGCGCGAGTACAGGTTGTGGCGCTCGTCGGTCAGCGATGGCGGGTGTTCGCTCACTTCCAGGTCGGCGTTGCGGCGCAGGCAGCGCTGCTGGCTGCGGTTCGGCACGAACGCGGCGACATCGATGCGGCAGGGTTCGCAGGCGTGGCAGCGCGGACAATGCGGGTGGTATACGTGGCCGCCGGCGCGGCGGAAGCCGCGTCCCAATGCCAGCGCATACAGCCGGTCCAGTCCGGGGGCGGACGGGTCCAGCACCAGGTTCTGCGCGGTGCGCGCGTGGAAGTAGCCGCAGGCGTGCGGCAGGGTCTGGAACAGACGGACGCGTTCGGAACGCAAAGCCACGTTTGCAATACCTTTGTTCTCTCGCGGCGATCGGTACGCTTGCGAAGGGTTGTTGAACCAGTTTCTTGCGGCGCGGCCCGAAATCAAAAGAAATCGAGCATCTTCAGCACTAGCAAGAGGAATGCCGCCGCGACCGCCGCCATCACCGCCATCCGCACGCGTGTGGCGGCGCGGCGGTGGCGCCGCGGGTCCGGCAGCGACGGATGGCGCTCCGCCGCCAGTGCATCCACGTAGCGGGTCGCCGGTTCGATGCCGATTTCGCGCAACAACTGCCGCGCGCGGGTCTGGTCCGCGGCATGCGTGATCCACACCTTCGGCCAGTCTTCGCTGTCGTTGGTCTGGCTGTAGGAAAAGCGCGAATAGCTCGGTCGCGCATACGCGCGCTTGTTGGTCACGCTGGTGGCGATGCCGTGTTCGGACATCAGCGCCACCACGCGCTCGATGTTCTGGTGCCGCGGCGAGGTGTAGATCTGGCGCATGGGAACATTTTACGACGAACGCCGGATACGGGCGGTGCAAGGATGCACCGCACGCGGATCGGACATGGCTTCGTGCCCGGTTCTAGACGCGCCGCAACCGGATCAATCCTTCCTGCGCGGTGGAGGCAACCAGCACGCCATCGCGATTGAACAACTGTCCGCGCACCAGGCCGCGCGCACCCTGCGCGGTGGGCGAATCGCAGGCATACAGCAACCAGTCGTCGACGCGGAACGGGCGGTGGAACCACAACGCGTGGTCGAGGCTGGCCATGTGCAGGTCGGGGGTGAGATAGGAAACGCCGTGCGGCAACAGCGCGGTGCCGATGAAATGGAAATCCGATGCGTACGCGAGCAGGGCGCGTTGCAGTTCGTCGCCGTCGTCGATGCGGTCGACCAGCCGGAACCAGATGTGCTGCCATGCCGGGCGCTTGGCCGGATGCAGTTCGTCGCGCGGCCAGACGTAGCGGAATTCGAACGGACCGTCCAGGCCCAGCCAGCGCTGCATCTTCACCGGCAGTTTGGCCAGTTCCTCCGCGGGCAGCGGCTGCGCGGGCGCGAGGTCTTCCGGTTTCGGCACATCGGGCATGGTGGACTGGTGTTCCATGCCGGGCTCGTCGATCTGGAACGACACCGCGCAATTCAATATCGTCTGGCCGTGCTGGATCGCCACCACGCGCCGCGAGGAAAAACTGGAACCGTCGCGCGTGCGTTCCACCGAATACACGATCGGCGATTCGATGTTGCCGGCGCGCAGGAAATAGGCGTGCAGCGAATGCGCCGCGCGGGTCCCGTCGACGGTCCGTTGCGCGGCTGACAATGCCTGTCCCAGCACCTGTCCGCCGAACACGTACTTGGTGCCGATGTCGCGGCTGGCGCCGCGGAACAGGTTGTCTTCCAGCCGTTCCAGTTGCAGCAGTTCGACCAGTTCGGCGACGCGGGGATTGGTCATCGACAACTTTGGTGGCGAAAGACGCGCAAGTATAGCGTCCGGATTCCCGTCATCGTCATTCCGGGACCGCCGAAGGCGGAACCCGGAATCCGCCTTCAATGGGGAGAAAAAAGCAGATTGCAAAGTCCGTCCATGGACTTTGTCCTGCGGGCCAACCTTCGGTTGTTCACTACGTTCCAGACGAATTTGTCCGGATCGCCGCTGCACGCCATCCGGAATGACGGTTGTTGATTCCGTTCATTGCCGTAGAATGAAACGCGCAAACCCGCAACCCGCCAGCACTTCATCCCAGGGAAACATCGGCCCCGGATCGCGCTTGCGGAACACCTCGCGCGAGGGATCGTCGCTGGCCGGAACCTTGCCGGTGTCGAGATCCTCGTGGCCCGCGATCCAGCGCAGGTCCGGACACTCGCCGCGCAGGCGGCGCAGCAGGGCGAGCAGGGCGTCGATTTGCGTGTGCGGGTAGGGTTCGGTCATCACCTGCCTGCGCGTGTCGAACCAGTCCGGGTAGCGCCCCGTGTTCACCAGCTCGATGCCGATCGAGCGTTCGTTCCAGCCGCGGGTGTGGTGCGCGATGCGCGTTTCCTCGACGAAACGATGCAGGCTCCCGTCGCGATCGACATACCAGTGTCCGCTGTTGCCGCTGCCGTCGTCGTGCAGCACGCGTTCGCCGTAGCCGCGCGCGGTGGCGAGATCCGGCAGTTCGGTGCAGTGGATCACGACCAGGTCGATGTCGGGCGTCGTGCGCTGCCGCAGCCGCTCGACATAGGGCAGCGGCCAGTCGTGGAAGCCGTCTTCTTGCATGCGGGGAGTGTCGCATGAAGCTTGTTACCATGGTCGGACCCATCGGGAACGCAGCACATGCCGGGCACGGTCATCCTCTCCCACGGTTCCGACAGCGGCCCGGACGCGACCAAGGTCGGCGCGCTGGCGAAAGTCGCCGAGGAACTCGGCTGGGATTCCATGCGCCCGGATTTTCGCGAAGCCGACAAGCTCGGCCATGCCGGTTCGGTGCAACCGCGCGTGGACAGGCTGGTCGCCGTCGCGCGTGCCGCCGCGCAACCGCTGGTGCTGGCCGGTTCCAGCATGGGGGCATTCGTTTCCGGGCTGGCGTCGTTGCGCGTCCCGTGCGCCGGGATTTTCCTGATCGCGCTGCCGATGGCGATTCCGCGCTGGTCGGAACGCTTTGACATGGCCGCCGGGGTGCCCGCGATGATCGTGCACGGATTCAACGACGAGCTTTGCCCGGTGATGCAAGCGGCCGTGTTCGCCAATGCGCGCCGCATTCCCATCCTGTTGTTGCCGGACGACCATCGGTTGTCCGCGCACGTGGCGATGGTCGCGGACCAGTTCCGCGGGTTCCTGCAATCGTTGCCGCGATGAGCGTGCGCGGGTGACCGCTTTTTTCGCCACCTGCCCGAAGGGCATGGAATACCTGCTGCGCGACGAACTGGACGCGCTCGGCGCGCAGGCGCACGAGGCGCTGGCGGGCGTGCGTTTCGAGGGCACGCTCGAGCACGCCTATCTCGCATGCCTGCATTCGCGGCTCGCCAGCCGCGTGCTGCTGCCGCTGGCGGCATTCGACGCGCCCGACAACGATGCGTTGTACGAAGGCGCGCGTGCCATCGACTGGTCGCGGCACTTCGCGCCGGATGCGAGCCTCGCGATCGACGCGGTGGTGTCGCAAAGCGCGATCCACCACAGCCGCTACGCGATGTTGCGGGTCAAGGACGCGATCGTCGACCAATGCCGCGAGCAATCCGGCACGCGCCCCGACATCGCGATCGAGCGTCCGGCGATCCGCCTGAACCTGCGCGTGCACCGCGATCGCGCCACGCTTTCGCTGGATCTTTCCGGCGAACCGCTGCACCGCCGCGGCTGGCGGCGCGACCAGGGCGAGGCGCCGCTGAAGGAGAACCTCGCGGCGGCGATGCTGCTGCGCGCGCGCTGGCCGGAAATCCACGCGAATGGCGGCGCGCTGCTGGATCCGATGTGCGGTTCCGGCACGCTGCTGATCGAAGGCGCGCTGATGGCGGCCGATGTCGCGGCCGGATTGCGGCGCACGCATTTCGGTTTTTTCGCCTGGCGCGGCCACGATGCGGCGCTGTGGCAGCGCCTGCACGACGATGCGCAAGCGCGCGCGCAGGAAGGCCTGCGCGCCTTGCGGCCGTGTTTTTTCGGTGCCGATCATGCGCCGCTGATGATCGAAATCGCCAAGCGCAACGCGCAGGATGCGGGCGTGTCGGGTTTCCTCCAGTTGCACAAGCGCGACGTCGCGCACGTGCAACGGCCGGAAGGTTGCACGACCGGCCTGGTGATCACCAATCCGCCTTACGGCGAGCGCATGGGCGAGCGCGGCGAGTTGCCGGCGCTGTACCGGACGTTCGGCCAGCGCCTGCGCGAGGATTTCGCGGGTTGGCGCGCTGCGGTACTCGTGGCGGCGGCGGAGCCCGGCGAGCCGGATCCGGCGCACGCGCTGGGCCTGCGCATCGACAAGCGCTACGCGCTCTACAACGGCGCGATCGCCTGTCATTTGCTGGTGTCCGGCATCGACGATGGCGAACGCCCCGCGCGCGAGCGCAAGCCGCTGTCCGCGGGCGGCGAGATGGTGCGCAACCGCATGCAGAAGAATCTGCGGAACTTGCGCAAGTATCTCGCCCGCGAAAGCGTGGATTGCTTCCGCGTCTACGACGCCGACCTGCCGGAGTACGCCGCCGCGATCGACGTGTATCGCGGCGTCCCGGGACGGGAAAACGAACCACCCCTTGCAAGCCGCGTGCGGCGGACCCCGTCCGTTGACGAATCGCAAACGTGGTTGCACGTGCAGGAATACGCGGCGCCGGCCAGCGTGGATGCCGAAGCGGCGCGCGTGCGTCTGCGCGACCTCGTGCACGCCGCGGGCGAGGCGCTGGACGTGCCGCGCGCACGGATCGCGCTGAAGACCCGCCGTCGCGGCAAGGGCGGCTCGAAATACGGAAGGTTCGACGAGGCGCGCGGCGGGAAGCTGATCGTGCAGGAGGGCGGCCTGGAATTCGAGGTCGACCTGTTCTCGCACCTCGACAGCGGCCTGTTCCTCGACCATCGACTCGTGCGCGCGCGCCTGCGCGAGCTGGCCGGCGGCAAACGCTTCCTCAACCTGTTCGCCTACACCGGCAGCGCCAGCGTGTATGCCGCGGCGGGCGGCGCGGCGGAAACGGTCAGCGTCGACCTGTCGGCCACCTATCTGGAATGGGCTTCGCGCAACCTCGCGCGCAACGGTTTCGGCGGCAGCGCGCACCGGCTGGCGCAAGCGGACGCGCAGGAGTTCGTGCGCGCCGGCCGCGGCCGCTACGGGCTGATCTACGTCGATCCCCCGACGTTTTCCAATTCCAGCCGCGCGACGGATTTCGACGTCCAGCGCGACCACGTCGCCCTGCTGGAAGCGTGCGGCGAACGCCTCGACCGCGACGGCGCGATCGTGTTCTCCAACAACGCGCGCCGCTTCCGGCTGGATGAAGACGCGCTCGCGCCGGGCTTCGTCATCGAAGACATCGGCCGTGCGAGCATTCCGCCGGATTTCGCGCGCCGGCCGAACATCCACGGCTGCTGGCTGTTGCGACCGAGACGCTGAATGCGTGGCGGCCGGGTGCTCAGTGGGGATTCATGGCCAAGGCCCCACCATTTTCCCCGAAGCGACCCTGCTTCCGGAGGGCATCATGAACGCCAGCATCCTTCGCCGCGGCCTGTTCGTCGCCGGACTGCTTGCAGCGGGTTTGTTCGCCGCGCCCGCGGCGTTCGCGCGCACGCACGTCAGCATCGGCCTGGGTTTTTACGGGCCCGGCTACAGCATCGGCATCAACGATTGCGTCAACTGCTACGGCTACCGCCCGTACTACGCGCCCGGGTATTCCTACTACCCGCGCACGGCCTACTATTACCCGCCCCCGTATTATCCCGCCTATCCGCGGAGGTACTACGCACCGGTGTACTACGCCCCGGCGTACTACGCCCCGGCGCCGAGGTATTACCCTGCCTATCCGGTCTACGGGACCGTCTACAGCAATGAATACCCGGGTCGTGGCGGCTCCTACTATCATCAGTGACGACTGCGGGGCCGGATGGCCGGCGCTCCCGCAGTCCATCCGGCGCGGGTCTTCGGGCCCGCGGCAAGACAGCGAGGGACGACGCGCGCGATGAGCCAATCCCACTTCCGAGCACGCGGCGTGGATCTGGCCGCTGAAGCCAGTCCGGGCCTGACCTTCTTCCGGGAGTGGTTGCGCAATCCGTTCGCCATGGCCGCGGTGTCGCCCTCCGGGCGGCAACTGGCCGCGCTGATGATCGAGCAACTGCCGCCGCACACGCAGCGGGTGATCGAGCTCGGCGGCGGCACCGGCGCCTTCACCCGCGCGTTGCTGGAGCGCGGCATTGCTTCGCGCCACCTGCTGGTGATCGAACTCAACGAGGCGCTGCACCAGTTCCTGGGCGAGCGCTTTCCCGACGTGCACGTCGAATTGGGCGACGCACGCGATGTGCGGACGATCGCGCGGCGTTGCGGCGTGCTGGATCCCTCCGGAACCGTCGATGCGGTGGTGAGCGGGCTGGGCCTGCTGTACATGCCGCGCAGCGTGCAACGGGACATCCTGCGCGCCGCGTTCGCGGTGCTTGGCCCGGGCGGGCACTTCGTGCAGTTCACCTACGGGCCGATCAGTCCGGTGCCGCGTCCGTTGTTGCGGGAACTGGATCTGGAATCGCACCGCGCGGGCTTGGCCTGGCGCAACATGCCGCCCGCCAACGTGTTCGTCTATCGACGCCGGAACACGCCCGGCTGAAGATTTCCTCCGGCTTCCATCGGCACACGGCGCGCTGGTTGCGCCGGCGCGTCGTCACGCCAGTTCGAGCGAATACTCGTACATTCCTTCGCTGCGCAGATAGCCGAGCGATTCGTACAGCGCCTGCGCCGGCGCATTGTCGCGTGCGGTCTGCAGGACCAGCCGGATCGCGCCGGTCCGCAACGCGTGCTTGCGCGCGGCATCCATCAGCGCACGCGCCACGCCGTGGCCGCGCGCGCTTTCCGCCACGAACAGATCGTTGAGGATCCACAGCCTGCGCGCGCCCACCGACGAGAAGCACGGATAGAGCTGCGTGAAACCCTGCGCTGCGCCGGTCGCATCGCGCGCCAGGAAAACCACCGATTCGCGCAGGCCCAGCCGTTCGCGCAGGAAGTCGCGCGCCTTCGACGCATCCGAAGGTTTCCCGTAGAACACGCGGTAGGCGTCGAACAGCGGCGCCAGCGCGTCCAGGTCGTCCAGCGTGGCCTGCATGACGGTGCACGACGCGCTCATCGTTCGCGGTTCCTCGGCGACATCCTGACGCGCAGCGTATCAGTGCAGCGTCAGCAACTGGTGGTACACGTACACGCCGAGGAACGCGGCGAAGCAGACCAGCAGCAATGCCAGCAGGCTGTCGCCCAGCGCGGTGCCGTAACCGACGGACTCATCGCTGGCGATGGTCCTGCGGTGGTGGATGAAGCGGATCGTCGCGCCGAGGATGATCAGGATGCCCAGCGCGATCAGGGCCAGCCCGACCATCTGCGCCGAGTGCAGGTGGTGCGCCGCCGCCGCCGGTGTGGCGGTGGCGCCGGCATGCTCGTGGCCCAGATAGGCGAGGAACAGATCGAAGCGTTCGACCAGGAATCCGAACGCCATGATCGCGACCGCCGTGCGTACCCAGGCGAGATAGGTGCGCTCGTTGGCGGCGTAATCGGTGAAGCGGGGGATCATGGCATGCGAGCGTAGCGGAATCCGGAATCCGCAGGCGAAATCGCGGCTACGCCGCCCTGGCTTTCGCCGCCAGCGCATCCAGCAGTTCGCCCGCCGCGCGCAGCCGTTCGGCTGCGCCGGGCAGTTCCATCGTGACGCGCAGCTTGTCCTGGCCGTCCAGCTTGTACACGCGCGGTTGCTGCTGGATCAGGCGCAGGATGGTCATCGGTTCGATGTCCGGCTGGTCGCGGAACACCACTCGCCCGCCGTTCTCGCCGAGATCCAGCTTGCGGATGCCCAGCGCCGCGGCGCGCAGTTTCAACGCGGCGATGGCGAACAGGTTCCTGGCCTGCTGCGGCAACAGGCCGAAACGGTCGATCATTTCCACCTGCAATCCGCGCAGCGCCTCGTCGTCGCGCGCGCCGCTGATGCGCTTGTACAGGGTCAGGCGTGCGTGCACGTCGGGCAGGTAGTCGTCCGGGATCAAGGCGGGCAGGTGCAGCTCGATTTCGGTGTCGTGCGCGGAGGACAGGTCGAAATCCGGGACCTTGCCGCTCTTCAGCGCGCGCACAGCGCGTTCCAGCAATTCGGTGTAGAGCGAGAAACCGATCTCCTGGATCTGCCCGGATTGCTCCTCGCCCAGCAATTCGCCCGCGCCGCGGATTTCCAGGTCGTGCGTGGCCAGCGTGAAACCCGCGCCAAGCTCTTCCAGCGCCGACAGGGCTTCCAGCCGCTTTTCCGCGTCGGCCGTCATGGCCTTGCGATCCGGCACGATCAGGTAGGCGTAGGCGCGGTGGTGCGAACGCCCGACGCGGCCGCGCAACTGGTGCAACTGCGCGAGGCCGAAGCGGTCGGCGCGGTCGATCACGATGGTGTTGGCGGTCGGCACGTCGATGCCGGATTCGATGATCGTGGTGCATACCAGCACGTTGAATCGCTGGCGATGGAAATCCAGCATCGATTGTTCCAGGTCGCGTTCGTGCATCTGTCCGTGCGCGACGCGGATGCGCGCGTCCGGCACCAGCTTTTCCAGTTCACGCGCGGTGCGTTCGATGGTTTCGACCTTGTTGTGCAGGAAATACACCTGGCCGCCGCGCGCGAGTTCGCGCTGGAAAGCCTCGCGGATCATGGCCGGGTCGTATTGCGCCACCAGCGTCTTCACCGCCATGCGGTGCGAAGGCGGCGTGGCGATGATGGAGAGGTCGCGCAACCCGGCCATCGCCATGTTCAGCGTGCGCGGAATCGGCGTGGCGGTGAGCGTCAGCAGGTCGACTTCCGCGCGCAGCTTCTTCAACTGCTCCTTGTGGCGCACGCCGAAGCGGTGTTCCTCGTCCACGATCACCAGGCCGAGATCCCTGAACTTCACGTCCGGCTGCAGCAGCTTGTGCGTGCCGATCACCACGTCGAGCCCGCCTTCGGCGAGCTTGTGCAGGGCATCGGCGCTTTCCTTCTTCGTGCGGAAGCGCGAAAGCAATTCCACGCGCACCGGGAAATCGGCGAGGCGGTCGCGGAAATTGTCGAAGTGCTGCTGCGCCAGCAGGGTGGTCGGCACCAGCAGCGCGACCTGCTTGCCGGCGGTCGCGGCGGCGAACGCGGCGCGCAGGGCGACCTCGGTCTTGCCGAAACCGACGTCGCCGCAGACCACGCGGTCCATCGGCTGCGGCGCCTCGATATCGGCCAGCACCGCGTCGATCGCGGACAGTTGGTCGGGGGTTTCCTCGAACGGGAAGCCCTCGGCGAATTGCGCGAGCATGGCGCGGTCGATGCGCAGCGCGATGCCGGGCCGCGCCGCGCGCTGCGCGTGGATCGCCAGCAGTTCCGCCGCGGCGTCGCGCACCTTTTCGGCCGCTTTTCGTTTCGCGCGTTCCCATGCGTCGCCGCCCAGCGAATGCAGCGGCGCCAGTTCCGGCGCCGCGCCGCTGTAGCGGCTGACCAGCGATAACTGCGCGACCGGCACGTAGAGCTTGTCGCCCTTCGCGTATTCGATCGAAAGAAATTCGTTGGGGCTGTCGCCGACGTCCAGCACGGCCAGGCCGAGGTAACGGCCGACGCCGTGGTCGATGTGCACGATCGGCGCGCCGACCGCCAGCTCCGAAAGATCGCGCACGATGGTTTCGGGATCGCGCTCGCTGACGCGCCGCCGCCGCTCCGAACGCGCCCGTTCGCCCAGCAATTCGCGCTCGGTGAACACGGCGATGCGTGGTCGTGCGAGCACGAAACCGCGTTCGAGCGGGGCGATGGTGATCGCGAACTTCGCCTCCCGCCCGGCGAAGGCCTGCCAGCCCGTCACCACTTCCGGTTGCAATTCCGCCGCGGCGAGCTGCTCGATCAAGGCTTCGCGCCGGCCGGCGGAATCGGATGCGACCAGCACGCGCTGCTCCGGGTGCGCACCCAAATAATCGCGCAGCGTCAGCGCGAACGTGGCATGGCGGGAATCGCCGCGCGGTGCGCCTTTCAGATCGGGCGCCGCGCCGGTTCCGGTATCGGCGGCGCGCGGATCGTCCGCGACCAGTTCCACGCGCGACACTTCGTTCAATCTCTCGCGCAGGCCCTGCGGCGGCAGGTACAACTCCACCGGCGGCAGGATCGGGCGTTCGACATCGTGCGCGCGCTGGTCATGGCGCTCGCCGATCTGCGTCCAGTGGTGCTCCGAGGCCTCCAGCGCGCCCTCGCCGAGCACGAACAGCGCATCGGCGGACAGGTAATCGAACAGCGTTTCGGTCCTCTCGAAGAACAGCGGCAGGTAATACTCGATGCCGGCGGGCGACACGCCGGCCTTCATGTCCTGATACAGCGGGCAGCGTCGCACGTCGATCGGGAAGCGCTCGCGCAGGCGTTCGCGGAAGGTTTTCGTCGCCTCGTCCGTCAGCGGGAACTCGCGCGCCGGCAGCAGTTCGACGGCGTCGGTTTGCTGCAGCGAGCGCTGCGTCTCCGGATCGAAGCTGCGGATCGAATCGATTTCCTCGTCGAACAGTTCGACGCGATAGGGTTCGCGCGCACCCATCGGGAAGATGTCGATCAACGCGCCGCGTACGGCGAAGTCGCCGGGTTCGTTGACCTGCGGCACGTGCCGGTAGCCGCTGGTTTCCAGCCGGCGTTGTTCGGCGGCGAGGTCGAACCGCTGCCCGCGCGCGATCGACAGGCCCGATCCCGCGACATGCGTGCGCGGCGCCAGTCGCTGCATCAAGGTCGCGACCGGCACCACCAGCACGCCGCGCCGCACGCCGGGCAGGCGGTACAGCGTGGCGATGCGTTGCGAGACGATTTCCGGGTGCGGGCCGAACAGGTCGTAGGGCAGGGTCTCCCAATCCGGGAAATGCAGCACCGGCAGGTCGCCTGCGAAGATCGACAGTTCGTCCTCCAGCGCACGCGCGGCGTGCGTGTCGCGGGTCACGGCGACAACCGGGCCCTGCCGCGCGCGCGCGGTTTCGCACAGCAGCAGCGCCAGCGACGAACCGGCGGGAGCAATCCAGTGCCTGCGCTGGTTGGCGCGCGGCAACGGCGGCAGCGGAAAATCGAAATCCGGCATGGCGTGTCACGGAAACGCAGGACACTGCCGGACGCGCGCGTCCAGCAGAACGGAAACGCCAAGTTTACCCTGCGCGATGCCGCTAGACTTGGCGTTCCCGAATCCGCAAGGGCGCCGCATGGCCGGCCACGCCAATTCGTTGCGCGCGATCCTGCTCGCGCTCGGCGCGAACTTCGCGATCTTCCTGGCCAAGCTCGCCGCCGCATTGCTGACGGGTTCGGGTGCGATGGCGGCCGAAGCCGTGCACTCGCTGGCCGATTGCGGCAACCAGTGCCTGCTGTTGCTCGGCATGCGCCAGGCGCGCCGTCCGCCTTCGCCGGAACATCCGCTGGGCGAAGGCAACGCGTTGTACTTCTGGTCGTTCCTGGTGGCGATGCTGCTGTTCTCGGTCGGCGGCATGTTCTCGATCTACGAAGGCCTGCACAAGCTGCGCGAACCCGAACCGCTGCGCTGGCCGTGGCTGGCCGTGGGCGTGCTCGCGTTCGGCGTGGTCGCCGAAGGCTTCTCGATGTGGGGATGCCTGCGCGAGGTCAACAAGGCGCGCGCAGGGATGGGCTTGTGGCGCTGGTTCCGCACCAGCCGCGCCAGCGAACTGCTGGTGATCTTCGGCGAGGACCTGGCCGCGCTGCTGGGCCTGACGTTCGCACTGGCTGCGATCGTGGTGACCATCTTCACCGGCAATCCGCTGTGGGACGCGTGCGGCTCGCTGGCGATCGGCGTGCTGCTGGTGGTCGTCGCGGTGCTGGTCGCGGTGGAGGTCAAGGCGCTGCTGGTCGGTTCCAGCGCGGAACCGGCATTGCGTGCGGAGATCCTCGCTTTCATCGAAGCGCAACCCGAGGTCGCGCAGGTCTACCACCTGATCACCCTGCAACTCGGCCCCGACATCATGCTGGCGACCAAGGCACGCATGCGCGCCAGCGACGCCGGCGGCAGCGCCGTCGAACTGATCGATGCGGTCAACCGCGTGGAAAGCGCGCTGCGCGGGAAATTCTCCGCCGTGCGCTGGAGTTTCTTCGAGCCCGACGTCAAGGATTGACACTTGTCGTCATTCCGGCTCTTCGCGGCGCCCGGAATGACGACGCGGAAATCAGTGGATCCCGCCCACCACGCCCACGCCGACGCCGAAGCTGACGTGCGGCTTGCTCATTTCCTCCGGCGTCCAGCGGTGCGATTGCTGGACCCGCACCAGCGGGAAGACATAGCCGGCTTCGCCGACCTTGCCCTCGCGCACGCCCTCGATGCGTCCCTGCAGGGTCATGGGTGCATCGGCCGGGTAATCCATGCCCTCGACGTAGCCCGGCATCAGCGCGAGGAAACGGCCGCCCGCATCCTTGTCGAATTGAGGGCGTTGCGAGGAATCCAGCGGATACCCCAGCAACTCGATTTCGCTGTGGTCCGGGAAATTGCGCACCGCCACGATGCGTCCGCCCCAGACGACTTCCTGTCCGGCAAAACGCGTTGGCGAAGTCGCCACCTGCGAGGGCGTGGCGGTCACCGTGGCGTTGTCCGTGCGATAGATCGGCGCGGGTCCGCAGGCGGCGAGCAGCCCGCACAGCGCGAGCGATGTGGTGATGCGGGCTGGGGAAAAACGGAGGCCGGCGAACGGGGACACGGCGCATCTCCTGCGTAGGGTCCGTCGTTTATATCGCCGTTCGCGTGAAAAATTCCATACCGTCGTGCAGGCATGACAATCGTGACTCCAACGCGCGCCGCGCAGGCCCTAGAATGCGCGCTGGTCTCCGGAATCCGCCATGACGATTTCTCCCCATGCGCTGTCCACCGCCGTCAGCATTGCGCTGATCGCCCTGCTTTACTACCGCCGTTTCCGGCGCAGTTTCGGGCGGCAGCCGGTGCGGCCCAAGCGCATGATCGCCCGCGCGGCGCTGCTCGGAGTGGTCGGCGCGATCATGCTGCTCGCCACGAGCGCGCAACCGCTGACGCTCGCCGGGTACCTGGGCGGCGTGGCGGCGGGCGTGCTGCTGGGCGCGTGGGGCCTGAAGCTGACACGCTTCGAGCGTCGCGCCGACGGCCTGCATTACATTCCGCACAGCTGGTTCGGCATCGCCATCAGCGTGTTGTTGCTGGCGCGTCTGGCATATCGCTTCGTGGTGTTGTGGCCGACCATGCAGGCGGCGCAGCAACAGCAGGCCAACCCCTTCGCAGCCTATCAGCACAGTCCGCTCACCTTGTCGCTGTTCGGCCTGCTGGTCGGTTACTACGTGTTTTACTACCTCGGCATCCTGCAGCGGGCGAAGCGGCAACCGGCAGAGGCGTCGCCGCCGTTGCCGTCGCAGGAGACGAAGTGATTCACGCCAACATGCGGAGTTGATGCGACGCGCCGTCCGCCTGCGCCAGCACCGTCTTCAAGGCGGGCAACAGCGGCGCCAGCGCGGCATCGATCCGCCAGGGCGCGTTCACGATCGCCACGCCGCAGCCGTTCAGCAGCAACGGTGAGTGGTCCGCGCGCACCAGCAATTCCGCGTGCAGGACATTGCGCCAGCCGCGTGTGCCG
>JAFEEJ010000247.1 GCA_018241145.1 Pseudomonadota bacterium
AGGAACGCATCGCCAGATCGATCGGCGGTTCGTTAGTCGCGGCCAGGAACCGCTCGCGGTGATACACGGTTTCCTCCACCGCGGTGGCGAAGTCGTGCGAGAGGTACAGCACACCGTAACTTCCGTCCGAAAACCGGCTGCCTTCGGGATTGATGTGCGTGAACGCTGCCATCAGCGGCGTCGAGCCCGGCCCGCTGACGCGGCGATCCTTCGGCACGTTCGCCAACTCGCCCCATTCCTCGCGCAGGCGCGGATTGGTCAGCGCTTCGATTCGATACAGCGCATCGAGATCGTTCGGATCGGCGATCGAATCGAACACGCCGACCGGCGGAAAGCGGCTGGGCAGGATGCGGCAGGCGCGTTGCCAGCGGAGGCGGTGTTGCGGAGGCGCGTTCGGCGGCATGGCGCAAGGTTGTCAGGACGCGTGCTCAGTGATCGAGACAAGCATGAAAACAGAACACGCAAGCAGCCGTCCCTGGAGCGTGGCGTCGGCCCGGCCAAAGCCGCCATCCATGGCCAAGAGCTCCATGGCCGTGCGTTCGGCGACGCAGCCGATGCCATTCAAGGCATCGGCCAAGCGCGGTCGCTCACCCCCGTTGTGCATCCAGATATTGCCGCACCACGAACAGGTCGGCGACGTTGCCGGAGAGCATGCGTTCCAGCGCGGAATGTCCGCCGAAAGTCGGCGCGGCGTTCGGCTTGCGCAGCCACGCGTCGGCGCGATCCGGCTGCGGGAACAGGATCGCCAGCGCCTTGAAGATGCCGAGCAGGTAGCTGATGCGTTCGAGCGTGTCGCGGCCGAGCGCACCACCTTGCTCGCGCTTCCACTTGTAGAAGGTGGATTCCGGCGGGTCGCCCAGCAATTTGCGTTGTTCGGCGATGCGCAGGTTCCAGCGCTCGGCCAGCTTGAAGAAGGCGCGCAGCCCCGGCCCGGCGAGGTCGGCGTCCTGCGGCAAGTTGCGGCCGCGGGAATCCTCGATGCGTTGCGTGGCGACCATGCGCACTCTCCGTTTGGAGTTCACGGTCATATTACTACATTCGTGAAGTGCCTGCAGGACGGCGCGCAGGCGATCAATCGGCCGTCGTTCCGTCCAAGGCAGGTTCCGGCAACCCGCTGCGCTCGCCCCAGCGATAGATCAGCAGCGACACCGCGGCCACCGCCATCGAATCCCACGGCGATGCGACGACGTCCTTGCCGCCGAACGTACCGAGCCAGGACAACGCGATCATCAGCCAGTAGAAGGCGACCAGCCACAGCGAAGCGCGCACGTCCTGCGCGACGCCGGCGGGATCGTCGCTGCGCCACGCGCGCCACGGGACATACACCACGTACAACACGATCTGCACGCCGAGCAGCCATGATACCGTCTTCCATCCCGACCAGTAGACGATCAATGCGGCGACCACGAACGACAGCGGTCCGATCACGGCGAACCCGCGCACGCGGAATGGCCGCGGCAATCCCGGTGCGTTGCGCCGCAGGGCCGCGGCGGTGACCGGCGCAGTCGCGTAACTCAGCACCAGCGCGGCGGACACCACGTTGATCATCGCCGACCACGACGGAAACGGCAGCGTCCAGAACACCGCCAGCGCGAAGGTCAGCCACAGCGCCGGGCGCGGGATGCCGGACTTTTCGTCCACGCGCGCGAACACCCGGAAGAACGTGCCGCTGCGCGCCCAGCCGTACACCACGCGCGGCGTCGCGTTCATGTAGATGTTGCCGCAACCGCTGGGCGAGATCACCGCATCGCACACCACCAGGAACGACAGCCAGCCGACGCCCAGCGCGATCGCGATGTCGTGGAACGGCAGCGCGAAAGCCTTGCCGATCCCCGTCCACCCGTGGGCCAGCATCGCCGCCGGCACGCTGCCGAGGAAAGCCACCTGCAACAGCACGTAGATGATCGTGGACAGCAGCACGGACAGGATCAGCGCGATCGGGATCGTGCGTTGCGGATGGCGCACTTCCGCGGCGACCGAAACGATCGGCGTCAGGCCGAGGTACGCGAAGATGATGCCGCCGGCCGACACCGCGGCCGCGATGCCGCCGAACCCGGATGGCGCGATGCCGTGCGCGCGCAGGTTTTCCGCGTGGAAGAAAACCAGCAGCACGGCCACCACCGCCAGCGGCACCACGAACTTGAAGATGCTGATCAGGTTGTTGGCGCGCGCGAAGGTCTTGACGCTGGAATAGTTCAACAGGAAGAACACGCACAGGATCGCCAGTTGCACGCACCAGCCCGACAGCGTCGGCGACTGCGAACCTGATTGCGTCAGTTGCGGGAACCAGGCCGAGGCATATTGCCGGCATGCGACCACCTCGATCGCGATCAGGCTGGAAAACGCGATCAGCGTGATCAGGCCCATCAGGTAACCGAGCAGTGCGCCGTGCGAATACTCCGGATAGCGCACCACGCCGCCCGCGCGCGGCAACGCGGCGCCCAGTTCGCAATAGACCAGTCCCAGCAGCAACACCGCCGCACCGCCGATCAGCCACGACACGATGCCCGCGGGCCCCGCCAGGTCGGCGACATGACTCGCCGAAAACAGCCAGCCCGACCCGAAGATCGCGCCGAGGCCGATGAAGGTGAGGTCGACGAGGCTCAGTTGCCGCTTGAAACGGCCCTCGCCGGCTGCATCGGCGGCCACGCCGGAGGTCGCGCGCACGGCGTTCAGTCCGTTTTTTCCGCCTTGCCGCAATCGCAGGGCCATTGCGGTTCCGGACCACCGTCGGCGATGAAGCGGTCGATGCGTTGTTCCAGCACCGGCAGCGGTACCGAACCCATCGACAGAATGGTGTCGTGGAAATGGCGGATATCGAATTTCGATCCGAGCGCCTGTTCCGCCTTCGCGCGCAACTCGCGGATCTTCAGGTAACCGAGCTCATAACTGTCGGCCTGTCCCGGCCACGAGATGTAGCGATCGACTTCGGTGTCGATTTCGTGGTCGGACAACGCGGTGTTGTCGTGCAGGTATTGCACGGCCTGTTCGCGCGTCCAGCCCAGATGATGGATGCCGGTATCCACCACCAGCCGGCACGCGCGCCACATCTGGTAGGTGAGGTAGCCGAATTCCTGGTACGGCGTCTTGTAGATGCCCATCTCGTTGCCGAGGTATTCCGAATACAGGCCCCAACCCTCGCCGTAGGCCGAGATGTATCCGCTGCTGCGGAAATCGGGCTGGTCGGTCTGTTCGCCGGCCAGTTCCAGCTGCAGCGAATGCCCCGGATACGATTCGTGCAGGGTCAGCGCCGGCATGTTGTACAGCGCCCGCGATTTCAGGTCGTAGGTGTTGACCATGTACTCGTCGGGACCGCCGCGGCCGGACGTGTAGAAAGGCGCGATCGCATCGGGCACCGGCACGATGGTGAAACGCTCGCGCGGCAGGTGGCCGAAGAAACGGGACATCTGGCCGTCCACCTCCTTCGCCACCCACGCGGTCTTGTCCAGCAATTCCTGCGGCGTCTTCGCGTAGAACTGCGGATCGCTGCGCAGGAATGCCAGGAACGCGGCGAAGTCGCCCTTGAAGCCGGTCCGCTTCATCACGTCCAGCATCTGCGCGTGGATTTTCGCCACCTGCTCCAGGCCGATCTGGTGGATTTGGTCAGGCGTCAGGTCCAGCGTGGTGTATTCCTTCAACTGCTGCGCGTACCAGGCCTTGCCATCCGGCAGGGCTTCCGCCGCGAGCGTCTTGCGCGCCTGCGGCACGTATTCGTCGTCGAAGAACTTCAGCAATTTCGCATAAGCGGGGATGATTCCGTCGCGGATCAGCTGCTGCGCCTGCGCGCGCATCGCGGCCTGGTCGGAAGCGGGGATGCTGGCCGGCATCTGCACGAGGGGCTTGTAGAAACCGGCCTGCGTCGGGTCGGTGAGGTCGGCCACCGACTTGATCGAACGGTCGCGCCCGTCCAACACCGCGCGCGGCACGCTGAAACCGCGCTTCAACCCGGCGCGCATGGCGTCGATCTGCTGGTCGAAGTACTCCGGGATCTGGCCGAGCTTGTCGAGGTACTTCCGGTAGTCGTCGGCCGTGCGCAACCGGTCGCCGCCGAGGTCGTAGCCGATGTCGCTCCAGAACGCCGAATCGCTGTTGAACGGCATCTGCCACTGCCCGAATCGCTGGTCGGCCAGCAGGTTCGCGATCTGGTCGCGGTACACCGCGTAATTGACCTGGTTTTCCGGCGAGAGCTGCTTGACGTCGATGCCATCCAGTTGCTGCATCACGTTCTGCCAGTAGTCCAGGCGCTCCTGCTGGCTGGCTGCGTCGGCGGTGTCCAGCCGGCTGTTGTCGGGTTTGGCATTCGCACCGGCCTTGCCGCTGCGCCACGCCCATTCGGCCGTATAGATGTCCTTGAAGCGCGCATCCGCACCCGTGTCATTCCGGGTGGAGGCGCGCGTATCCTGCGCGAGCGCCTGCGCGCCGCCAGTCGCCAGGATCAGTACAGCCAGCAACGGCCAAGCCTTCATTGCGTCCCCTCCGGAAAATTGCCTGCGCGACAATAGCGCGGTTGGATGCGTTGAAGAAGGGCCGCATCTCACTCGTCCGCGCGCGCGCGCCGGGCGCTCACCGCCTGCAGGTAGGCATCCAGCCCGCGCTGCGCGGTTTCGACGAAGATCTCGCCGGTGGCCTCCATCGTGCCGATGCGATCGGGGCGGAAATTGCGGAAACCCCCGCGCATGCGGCACCACGCGCCCAGCGTCCAGACCTTGCCCCAGCAGGCCAGGCACAGCGGCTCGATTTCCCGCGTGCTGGCTTCGGCGGCTTCGTTGCGGTATTCGATGCGCAACACGCGGCCCGCGGCGATCGCCTCGTGCAGCGCGTCGATCATCCCGGTCTTCGCCTCGTACCAGCGCGTCGGCACGAACACGCGCGAACGTCCCGCCCGGTCGCGCAGCTCCGGCGGCAACACCGCTTCGATCTTCAACAGCGCCGCCTGCGCGCCCGCGGCGAGCTTGTCGCCTGCGAAAGCCTTGACGAAACGCGTGCCGACCACCAGCGCTTCCAGTTCCTCGGCCGTGAACATCAGCGGGGGGATGTCGGAGCCCTTGCGCAGCAGATAACCCACGCCTGCCTCGCCTTCGATCGGCACGCCCGAGGTTTGCAGATCGGCGACATCGCGATAGACCGTGCGCAGCGAAACGTTCAGGGTTTCCGCGAGCCGCCGCGCCGGCAACGCGGTGCGACGGCCCTGCAGGGCATGGATGATCAGGAACAGGCGGTCGGCGCGGCGCACCCGCGCATGATCGTGCGATCAGGCGGGAACCGCCAGCGCCTCGCGTTGTTGTTGCTGTTCTTCCGCGAGCGCCTGGTCGAGCGCGAAGGCGCGCCGGATGGCCGGCCGCGACTGCACGCGTTCGGCATAAGCGCGGAATACCGGCCAGTCGGGCAACATCTTGCGCATCAGGCCGAAGTTGATCGCGCCGCCCCACAGCACGTCGGCGGCGGTGAACCGATCGCCCAGCAGCCACGGGCCCGGTTCGAGTTGCGCAGCGACCACGTCCATCACTTCCTCGTAGCTGCCGTAGCCGTTCTGCGTTTGCGGTGCAGGCGCGCGCTGGAACGAATGATCCATCATCGCCGGTTCGAAACACGAACCGTAGAACACCATCCAGCGCAGGTAGGCACCGCGCAAGGCGTCGCCGATCGGAGGCGCCAGCTTTTTTTCGGGATACAGGTCGGCCAGGTACAGCAGGATCGCCGGCTGCTCGGTGACCAGCGTGCCCTCGTGGCGGATCGCGGGCACCTTGCCCATCGGATTGATCGCGAGATATTCCGGCGAACGCTGCTCGTGGCGCTGCAGATCCAGCGAAACCAGGTCGCAGGGCACGCCCAGTTCCTCGAAGAGTGCGCGGGTCGCGGCGGAACGGCTGTAAGGCGCGTGGAAGAATGTGACGAGGGTTTGCATCTCGGATCTCCTTCGGATGAAAAGACGTGGTGCGCGGTCACCGCGCGTGCATGTGCCGCCAGATCGCGGTGGCGCGCCGGCGCTTTGCGCGCTGCCTGCCGCGGGCGGTTATAAGGCGCTCGAAACGCGGCCCATGCCGATTGCCATCCACCAGCGCCCAGCGCTGCGCCGCCGGCGCAAAGGCGATGACGAGCATCCGCTTCAAGGCTTCCATCTTCGTTCTCCTTGTTGCCTGTCGAGGGGAAGTGTGCGCGCAGGCTGCTGCCAGCGTGTTGTCAGCAGTGGCGCGTGTACCGATACGACGCCACAATGCGCGTTTCCGTGACCGGGACGCCCATGATTTCCCTGACGCAATTCCTGATCGAGGAACAACGCACCCACGGTGCGGTGAACGCGGAGCTGAGGCTGCTGATCGAAGTGGTGGCGCGCGCCTGCAAGCGCATTTCGATCGCGGTGGGCAAGGGCGCGCTGGGCGGGGTGCTGGGAAGCGCGGGCACGGAGAACGTGCAGGGAGAGGCGCAGAAGAAACTGGACGTGATCTCGAACGAAATCCTGCTGGAAGCCAACGCCTGGGGCGGGCACCTCGCCGCGTGCGCGTCGGAAGAAATGGAGGATCCGCATCCGATCCCGGACGCATACCCGAAAGGCAATTACCTGCTGCTGTTCGATCCGCTGGACGGCTCGTCCAACATCGACGTGAACATTTCCGTCGGCACAATCTTCTCGGTGCTGCGCGCCAGCGATGAACACGCCGAACCGGAGGTCGCGGACTTCCTGCAGCCGGGCACGCAGCAGGTCGCCGCGGGTTACTGCGTGTACGGTCCGAGCACGATGCTGGTGCTCACCACCGGCCACGGCGTGCACGCATTCACGCTGGACCGCGAACTCGGCAGTTTCATGCTGACCGCGCGCAACCTGGCGATTCCCTCGGACACCGCGGAATTCGCGATCAACCTGTCCAACCGACGCCACTGGGAAGCGCCGATGCGGCGCTACATCGATGAATTGCTGGCAGGCAGGGAGGGACCGCGCGGCAAGGATTTCAACATGCGCTGGGTGGCGAGCATGGTCGCCGATGTGCACCGCATCCTGACCCGCGGCGGCATCTTCATCTATCCGGTCGATGCCAAGACGCGCAAGCAGGGCGGCAAGCTGCGGCTGATGTACGAGGCCAATCCGATGGCCTTCATCGTCGAACAGGCCGGCGGCGCGGCGACCACCGGGCGCGCGCGCATCCTCGAGGTGGCGCCGGAAAAGCTGCACCAGCGCGTGCCGGTTTTCCTGGGTTCGAAGAACGAAGTCGCGACCGCGACGCGTTATCACCAGGATGCGGACGCGGCATCCTGAAAGTTGCCGCATCGATGACTCCTGCCACGTTGCAAGCGCGGGCCTTCGAAGTGTCGCGCGGTGCGCCGGCGCGTCAGAACAGCTCGCCCTGCGGAGACGCCGGCTGCGGCGGGGTGAAGCGCGAGCAGTCGAGCTGCAAGCCGCCGCGACGCGTGTAGCCGTATCGGGTACAGGCGACTTCGAAACGTCGCGCGATCAATCGCGCGAATTCGCCATGCCCGCGCATGCGCGCATGAAAACGGCTGTCGTAGTCGCGGCCGCCGTTGATCTGCCGCACCAGGCTCATCACGTGCGCCGCGCGCTGCGGCACGTGCGCTTCCAGCCATTCGCGGAACAGTTGCTTCAACTCATGCGGCAGCCGCAGCGTGGTGTAGCCGGCCACGCGGGCGCCTGCCGCCGCCGCGGCTTCCAGCACGTGTTCCATGTCGCGGTCGTTGAGCGCCGGGATGATCGGCGCGACCAGCACCCCGCAGGGCACGCCGGCCTCATTCAATCTCCCGATCGCCTTGATGCGGCGATGCGGCGCGGAAGCGCGCGGTTCCAGCTTCGCGGCCAGCTGGTTGTCGAGGTGCGAACACGACAGGAACACGTGCACGAGCCGTCGCTGCGCCATCGGCGCAAGGATGTCGAGGTCGCGTTCGACCAGCGCGTTCTTGGTGACGATGGTGCAGGGATGGTTGGCCCGCGCCAGCACTTCGAGGATCTCCCGCGTGATCCGGTAGCGGCGTTCGACCGGCTGGTAAGGATCGGTATTGGCGCCCAGGTTGATCGGCGCGCAGCGATAGCCGGGCCGGCCGAGTTCCCGCACCAATTGCCCGGCGGCATTGGTCTTGGCGAACAGGCGCGTCTCGAAATCCAGCCCCGGCGAAAGATTGAGGAAGGCGTGCGAGGGACGCGCGAAGCAGTAGATGCAGCCGTGTTCGCAGCCACGGTAGGGATTGATCGATTGCTCGAACGGCACGTCCGGCGAATCGTTGCGGCTGATGATCGAACGCGCGCGCTCGATGCTGACGGTGGTCGCGGGGCGCGACGGTGTCGCATCAATCGCGGCTTCTTCCCCGGCCTCCGCGGGTCGCGACCAGCCATCGTCCTCGAGGGTGTGCGTGGTGGCCTCGAACCTGCCCTCGGGATTGCTCAGCGCGCCGCGCCCCTTCAGCGGGGAAGGCGGCGAACCCGGCGGAGGGACGGAGCGGTCGAGCATGACGGCCATACGTTGCGTGGTGCGCGTCTCAGCGTCAGCGACGCGCCGAAGTATCCGTCATGACGGTCGCGGTCGAGCGCCGGCCGAACGGGTCGCGCAGGCGCCGCCACAACCCGCGCACGCCGCGCCACAGTTTCGGGAGCATCCACGCCAGCAGCAACACGAATGCGGCGAGCGCGATCAGGAACGCGAACGGATGCGTCACGGCCAGCGCCAATCCGCCGGCCACCAGCGCGTCCTCGGAAAAACTCAAGCCCCAGTTCGAGAACGGCTCGGGCGAAGTATTGACGAGCGCACGCGTGCCCGCCTTCGCCGCGTGCGTGCCCGCCGCCAGCGCGCCGCCCAGCAAGGCCGCGACCGCCTGCACCTCCGGCGAGGCGTGCGCGAACACGCCCCAGGCCAGCAGGGCGCCGGCGGGTACGCGCACGAAGGTCTGCACGCCGTCCCAGGCCGAATCGAACGCGGGAATCTTGTCGGCCAGGAATTCCACCAGCATCAACGCGCCGGTGGCGATCAGCACCGGCGTGTGCGACAGCACCTCCAGCGCTTGTGGCAGCACCACGATGTGGAAACGCCCGAGCATACCGGCGACGAACAGCGCCAGATACAGGCGCAGCCCGGAAGCCCAGGACAAGGCGCCGGCTAGGGCAAGGGGAGTGGCTTCGATCATGACGTGATTCTCGTTTGCCACGATACGCGCCCGCGCGCCGCTGCGCTATGATCGATCGCGTCGCTCGACGTCACGCAGACGTTGCGAGGCCGCCATGCGCTGGATACTCATCATCGTTGCCCTGCTCGGGTTCTTGCTCGCCTTCCTGTCGCATTCGCCGGGCATGGTGGCGCTGGGCGTGGTGGCGGGCCTGATGTGCGGTGTCGGCGCCGCGCTCGTCTTCATCGACCTGCAGATTCGTTCCAGTTCCCGCTCGGAATACATGACCCCGGGTGAACTGGATGCGCTGAAGGCCACGCTGAAGACGCCCTCGGATCGATTGCCGCCTCCGGAATCGCGCTGACGCGATCCGGCGGTTTTCGCTGGCTGCGGCATTTGCTACCCTGCCCAGGTTCGAACCTGGAGCACTGCCATGAGCACGGTTCATCCGGTTCCCGCCGCGTTCGCGGCCGGCGCGCGCGTGACCCGCAGCGAATACGAACGCCTGTACGCCGAATCGGTGCGTGACCCCGAAGGCTTCTGGAAACGCGTCGCGCAGCGACTGGACTGGATCCGCGCACCGCGCAAGATCAAGGATGTTTCCTTCGACGTGGAGGATCTGCACATCCGCTGGTACGAAGACGGCGTACTCAACATCGCCGCCAACTGCCTCGACCGGCATCTGGAAAAGCGCGGCGACAAGACCGCCATCCTGTTCGAAGGCGATGATCCGGACGATTCGCGCGCGATCACCTACCGTGAATTGCACGCGCAGGTCTGCCGGTTCGGCAACGTGCTGCGCCACCTGGGCGTGCGCAAGGGCGATCGCGTGGCGATCTACCTGCCGATGATCCCGGAAGCGGCGGTGGCCATGCTGGCCTGCGCGCGCATCGGCGCGGTGCATTCGGTGGTGTTCGGCGGGTTCTCGCCGGATTCGCTGGCCGGCCGCATCGCGGATTCGCGCTGCCGGCTGGTGATCACGGCGGACGAAGGCCTGCGCGCGGGCAGGAAAGTGCCATTGAAGGCGAATGTCGACGAGGCGCTGACGCGCCCGGGCACCGATTGCGTGGAAACGGTAATCGTATTGCGGCGCACCGGCGCGGCGGTGGACATCCAGTCGCCGCGCGATCGCTGGTGGCACACGTTGATCGACGGCCAATCCGTGGAATGCGCGCCGGAGCCGATGGACGCGGAGGATCCGCTGTTCATCCTCTACACCTCGGGTTCCACCGGCAGGCCGAAGGGCGTGCTGCATACCACCGGCGGCTATCTCGTATTCGTGAGTTACACGCACGAGCTGGTGTTCGACCTGCGCGAGGACGACGTGTACTGGTGCACGGCCGACGTCGGCTGGGTCACCGGACACAGTTATGTCGTGTACGGTCCGCTGGCCAACGGCGCGACCACGCTGATGTTCGAAGGCGTGCCGACCTGGCCGGACTCTTCGCGCATGTGGCAGGTGTGCGACAAGCACGGCGTCACGCTGCTGTACACCGCGCCGACCGCGATCCGCGCGCTGATGCGCGAGGGCGACGGGCCGGTGAAGAAAACTTCGCGCGCATCGCTGCGGCTGCTCGGCTCGGTGGGCGAGCCGATCAATCCGGAAGCGTGGGAGTGGTACTTCAACGTGGTCGGCGAGGCGCGCTGCCCGATCGTCGATACCTGGTGGCAGACCGAAACCGGGGGCATCCTGATCACGCCGCTGCCGGGTGCGACCGACATGAAACCGGGCTCCGCCACGCGCCCCTTCTTCGGCGTGCAGCCGGCGATCGTCGACACCAACGGCGCGGTGCAGCAGGGCGAATGCGAGGGCAACCTCGTGCTCACGGATTCCTGGCCGGGGCAGATGCGCACGGTGTACGGCGACCACCAGCGTTTCATCGACACCTATTTCAAGACCTATCCCGGCAATTACTTCACCGGCGACGGCGCACGCCGCGATGCCGACGGCGATTACTGGATCACCGGACGCGTGGACGATGTCATCAACGTCTCCGGCCACCGCATCGGCACCGCGGAAGTGGAAAGCGCGCTGGTGGCGCATTCCTGGGTGGCCGAAGCGGCGGTGGTCGGTTGCCACCACGACCTCAAGGGGCAGGGCATCTATGCGTATGTCACGCTGGTGGCGGGCGCCGAAGCCACCGACGGGTTGCGCAAGGAATTGATCGCCGAAGTGCGCAAACAGATCGGCGCGATCGCTGCGCCCGATTACGTGCAGTGGGCGGCCGGATTGCCGAAGACGCGCTCCGGCAAGATCATGCGCCGCATCCTGCGCAAGATCGCGGAGAACCAGCCTGGGCAATTGGGCGATATCTCCACCCTGGCCGACCCGGCGGTGGTGCAGATGCTGGTCGACGAGCGCCTGATCAAATAGCGTCAGGGCGCTGCATGATCGACGCGCACGATTTCCTCCCTGCCACACCGGCCGAGGTGGTGCAGCCGCTGGATCATGCGATCCACTTGTGGCGCATGCCCTGGCGCCGCGAACAGGGACGTGCGCTGCCGTTGCGCGTGCTCGCCGGTTATCTGCATGTCGATCCTTCGACGTTGCGCCTCGAAACCGGACCCCACGGGAAACCCTTTTTGCCGGCCGCCTGCCCGCTGCGTTTCAACTGGAGCCACAGCGGCGAATTCGCCTTGCTGGCGCTGGCCGGTGATGTCGAGCCGGGCGTGGACATCGAACTGCCGCGGGAAGGGGTCCGGGCACTCGATCTGGCCCGACGTTTTTTCACCCCCGAGGAGTCGGACGCCTTGGAACAGTTGCCCGGACACGAGCGCGAATCCTCGTTCCTGCAGTTGTGGACCGCCAAGGAAGCGGTGCTGAAGGCACTGGGCCACGGGCTGGCCTTCGGCCTCGAGCGGATCGGTTTCGCGCTTCGTCAGGGCACATGGCATCCCGTCCGTTTCGCCGCGGAAGCCGGCGCAGCCGCGGACTGGCAGGTACTGCCGCTGCGCATCGCCGGGAACTACGCGGGCGCATTGGCTTGGCGCGGGCCGACGCGGCCGGTCCGGGCATGGGCGTGGGCCCCGGGAGAAGAATGACGCCCGGAACTTTCGATCGCAGGGCCGGTCGAAACCAGTGGATAGTCTCCCCGTGGATTCCCCGCTGCCGGATGCGGCGCGGGTTTGCACCCTCGCGGCGCGCACCGGCAGGTACGCGCCGTTTTTTTCGTTCGCAATTCATGCGATCGTCCCCGTCCCTGATCGCCGAAATCAAGGACGAGATCGAATTCGTGCGATCATCCGTGACCTTGATGATCCAGAAGCGCACGTCCATGTGCGCACTTTTCACATGAAGCGCGCACTTTGCTGCGCTTTGACATCCATGGCCCTGCTCAGCGTCAACCTCAACAAGATCGCGGTGCTGCGCAATGCACGCGGCGAGGGTGAACCGGATATTCGTCGCGCTGCGGAAACCTGCATGGCCGCCGGTTGCGGCGGCATCACTGTGCACCCCCGCCCGGATCGACGGCACATCACCCCCGAAGACGTGATGCTGCTGGCCGAGCTGACCCGCGGCCGGGTCGAATACAACCTCGAGGGCAATCCTTTTGCGCCGGCGCGCGAGGGCTATCCCGGCTTCATCGAGCTGGTGCGTCGCGCGCGGCCCACGCAGGCCACGCTGGTGCCGGATGCGGAAGGCCAGCTTACCTCCGATCACGGCTTCGATCTCGAGCGCGATGCGCAACGCCTGGCACCGCTGATCGCCGAATTGAACGCGCTCGGCTGCCGCGTCTCGCTGTTCGTCGATGCGGGCGCGCGGAATCTCGACCGCGCCGTTGCGGTCGGTGCCGCCCGCGTGGAAATTTATACCGGGCCTTACGCACGGGCTCATGCCACCGCCCGCTTCGAATCCGAACTGCAAGCGTGCATCGACACCGCCAGGTACGCGCACGCTGCAGGGCTGGGCGTGAACGCCGGGCACGATCTCAACCAGAAGAACCTCGGCGCATTCGGACACGCCATTCCGCAACTGGCGGAAGTCTCT
>JAFEEJ010000024.1 GCA_018241145.1 Pseudomonadota bacterium
CTCATTTCCAGCACCCCGTGCAAGTACACGATGTTGGGGAACATTTGGGGGAATCGCGTCAACGAATGTGCAGAGTTACGCCGGGAATTCAAGGCGATGCGCGGCTTGTTCGATTCCGACCCTGGCCTCCATCCCTTCCCTGCCGCTGCGCCCGCATTGCGGCCGTGCAGGACACACGCAATGACGGTTCCACCGCGTTGCGTATATGCACGTATACTGCATCCATGAAACCCATTGGCGAGGTGGCCGAAACCCCGGGTCGCGCCGATTCGTCGCGCTGGTTGCTTGCGGCGGATGTCGGCGGCACGCACGCGCGCATCGGGCTGGTCGAACGCCGGCGCGACGGGGGCTGGCCGGTCGCGCTGTCGCGATATCACTGCTATGCCTGCGACGAGTGGCCGGACCTGGGTGCGATCCTCGGGGATTTCATCGCGCATCATTGCGGTGGCCAACGCGTCGCCGACTGCGCGCTGGCGGTGGCGGGCTATCTGCGCGGCGACGAGCTGGTCGCCGAAAACCTGCGCTGGCCGGTGCGGGTTTCCCGGTTGCGCGAGCGCCTGCGGCTGGACCGCCTCGACATCGTCAATGATTTCGAAGCGCTGGCCTGCGGCACCCGGTTCCTGTCCCCGCACGCCAGCCTCGCGGTGATCGAAGCGAAGGGCGCGGCCGGACCGACCGTGGTGGTCGGTCCCGGCACCGGCCTCGGCTGTGCGGTACTGTTGCCCAATGGCGCCGCGCCGCTGGTGATGCCGAGCGAAGCCGGCCACGTCGCGCTGGCACCCGGCAACGAGCGCGAGATCGAGGTGCTGCGCCGGCTGGGCCGCGACCGCGGCTACGTGCACACAGGCCATGTGTTGTCGGGGCCGGGGCTGGTCAACCTGTACCGCGCGCTGGCGGACATCGAAGGCGCCAAGGCCGTGCATGCCGAGCCGGCGGCGGTCAGCGCGGCGGCCATGGGCGGCGATGACGCGCTCGCGCGCGAAGCGCTGTCGATGTTCTGCGCGATGCTCGGCAGTTTCGCCGGCGATCTTGCGATCATGTTCAAGGCAGGCGGCGGTGTGTACCTCGCCGGCGGCATCCTGCCGCACATCAGCGATTTCCTGCTGGCCAGCGGATTCCGCGCGCGCTTCTTCAACAAGGGCGTGATGCGCGAATTCCTGGGCGCGGTGCCGGTGCGGCTGATCGAGCACGGCCAGTTGGGCGTGATGGGGGCGGCGGCGATGGAAATCCAGGCCGCCGCGCGTGCAGATTGAATCCCTACTCTCGGTCGTCATTCCGGGGCGACCTGCGGCTTCATCGCGGGTCGAACCCGGAATGACGACGGCAGGTTTGAACTCGCGCTAATCGCCGTCGTTTGCCGCTTGCCCGAACGACGGCGGTCGATCCTGCGGCGCCGTACCGAATTGTTTGTTCGGCGTGTCGCCCATCGCGAACACCAGTGTGCCACCCTTCACGAGTTCGGCGTGCGCGA